>CAZAKD010000039.1:0-11410 GCA_964485435.1 uncultured Lachnospiraceae bacterium | reverse complement strand
TAGGTTATATATGAGTTCTGGAGAAGAAAAATAGGATATCAGCTAGCTTTCCCTTTTGATGGTATGTTTCTTATAAGCCTCTGGATTGTCAATAATGAGGACTTTGGGTCCCCATTATTGACAAGAGTCTTTATGAAAGTGAAAAATCAACGGGTTATTCTTTTGGCCACAGCGAATATATGTATTTTAAAATACAATAATAGTGTGAGGGTAGAGTGCTTGTGTGATTGGGCTTGAATATATGGAGGTAAACATTTATAATAGGGGGAGCGAGTTAGTGGATTGAATGGGGGGGACGTTGTGATTAGGATGAGAATATTTGGAGTTTTGTTGGTATTTGTGTCGTGTTTGATGGTGGGTTGTTCTTTGGGTAATAGTGGTAAGTCTTATTATAAGGATGGGATTGAGAATGTAGCGTCGGGTGAGTATGCATTAGCGAAAACGAACCTAGAAAAGGCCATTGAAGTAAATCCTAATAAGGCTGAATATTATATTGACTATGGATTAGTGCTTATTATGAATGAAGAATTTGACCAGGCTCTAATTCAATTTGATTTAGGTATTCTTGATAAGAATAACAAAGTAGTAAAAGAGAATAATAAAAGAGCTCATAGGGGCAAGGGGATTGCTTATTATTCTCAAGGTAGATATGATGAAGCTTTGAAAGAGTTTCAATTGGCTATGGAGATTAATGAATTAGAGAAATTAGATGAGGATATTCAGCTATATATGGGATTGTGTATGGAGAAGTCCGGAATGTATCAAGAGGCTCTCGCTCATTATGATGCTATGTTGAAAGAGGATAAAGGAAATATTATATTATATGGTTTAATGGGAAGAACGAAATATTACATAGGAGATTTGGAAGGTGCTTTAGAGAGTTATAATGAAGCTATAAAAAAAGATGATAAAAGCTATGAATACTATATAGAGAAATATGGTATCCTATTGAGCATGGGGGATGAACAAGGTGCAAATGAGGTTTTAGCTTATGCCTTAACCATAGAACCCAAATCTAAGATTGAGAAATATCAAGTAGGGAAGATTAATTATCTACTAGGAGAGTACACTACAGCAATTCCCCAATTAGAAGATGCAGTGGAAAATGGTTATATAGAAGGTAATTACTATCTTGGTGAAATATATGGGAATCAAAAGGAGCATGAACTTGCCCTTAATTATTATAAAGAATATTATATAAATGAAATCAGTTATCAAGTTGATACTATTTATAATCAATATGCTGTATGCCTGATTAATTCTAAGGAATATGAAGAAGCATTGAAGGTACTAGAAAAGGGATTAGAGAAAGAAGATGCAAGAACAAAGAAGTCATTATTATATCTTCAAGTATCTACATTGGAGCATCTAGGGAGATTTCAAGAGGCATATGAAGTTGGCAAGGAATATATGAAAGAATATCCTGAGGATGAAGAGATGGTAAGAGAAATTGAATTCTTAAAGACAAGGGTATCATCCGATAATTCTTGATAAAAAGGAAGGAACACACATGGCAGAGATATATGAAGTTAAAGAGCAAGAGGAACGCCTTATATTAGTAAGTGTTGCAACAAATAATGAGGATGATACAGCAGAATCACTAGATGAATTAGAAGAACTTGCCAAAACAGCAGGAGCTGTTACAGTGGGAAAAGTTATTCAAAATCGTGAAACAGTACACCCTGGAACTTATCTAGGCAAAGGAAAAATAGAAGAGATCCGAAACCTAGTGGATGAACTGAATGCAACTGGCGTAGTGTGTGATGACGAATTATCACCTGCTCAGTTAAAAAACCTTCAAGATATGCTAAGTACAAAAGTGTTTGATCGAACCATATTAATCCTGGATATATTTGCAAGTAGGGCATCCACAAAAGAAGGAAAGATTCAGGTAGAATTGGCACAATTAAAGGATCGTGCATCAAGATTAGTTGGTATTCGTAATTCTTTATCAAGGTTAGGTGGTGGTATAGGAACACGTGGCCCTGGTGAAAAGAAATTAGAGATGGATCGACGTCTGATTAAGGATAGAATTACACAGTTAAACCGAGAATTAGCTGAGGTTAAAAGGTCTAGAGAAACTACAAGACTACAACGAAGTAAGAATCTAGTTCCTGTAATTGCAATCGTTGGGTACACCAATGCGGGTAAATCAACACTACTTAACACCTTAACGAAAGCTGGTGTTCTTGAAGAAGATAAATTATTTGCAACATTGGACCCAACAACTAGGAACCTTGAGTTAGAAAGTGGTCAACAAATATTACTAACTGACACAGTAGGTTTCATTCGTAAACTACCCCATCATCTTATCGATGCATTTCGAAGTACACTAGAAGAAGCAAAATATTCAGATATTATACTTCATGTAGTAGATAGCTCTAATGAGGATGTATTTAAACAGATGCATATAGTTTATGAAACATTGGGGCAACTTGGAATTCGAGACAAAACAATTATTACTGCATTTAATAAACAAGACAGACTTGATACACCTCAAGTGATAAAAGACTTTAAGGCAGATAAAACAGTAAAGATATCTGCAAAAGAAGGCACTGGACTTGATCTATTATTAGATACAATTGAAGAGGTATTAAAGGAGCAAAAAGTATTATTGGAAAAAACATATCCATATTCCGATGCAGGTCAGATTCAAAAGATACGCAAATATGGTCAACTACTTGAAGAAGAATACCGGGATGAAGGAATCTATATTAAAGCTTATGTTCCCAAAGACCTATATCCTATGTTATAATAAAGGAACAACTACAATTTAAAATTATATAGGCATTAAGCCCTAATAAACACTATATGTATGTGCTGCGTTGGTAATACAGCACTATATATAGTGTTTTTGTCATTGACTATATTATGGTAATATGATACAATCATCCTATGCAGAATTTCATATGAATTATAGACAGGGGTAATAATCTGCGATAGATAATGGGAAGGAGAATTTACATATGATTCAAGTGATTAAAAGAGATGGGGAGATAGCAGAGTTTAATCTATCTAAGATTACTGACGCCATTACGAAAGCATTCAACGCTACAGAAAAGATGTATAACGAAGATATTATTAATTTATTAACTTTAAGGGTAACATCTGATTTTCAAAGCAAGATAAAAGAAGATCTAATTTCTGTAGAAGATGTACAAGATAGTGTTGAACATGTTTTGGAGCAAACAGGTTATACAGATGTAGCAAAAGCATATATTCTATATCGTAAAAACCGTGAAAAGATTCGTAACATGAAGTCTACAATTCTTGATTATAAGGATATCGTGAATAGTTATGTTAAGGAAGAAGACTGGAGAGTAAAAGAGAATTCTACAGTTACTTATTCAGTAGGAGGGCTTATTCTACACAATTCAGGCTCTATTACAGCAAACTATTGGTTATCAGAGATCTATGATGAGGAGATTGCATCAGCGCATAGGAATGCGGATATTCATATTCACGACCTATCTATGTTGACTGGTTACTGTGCAGGTTGGTCACTGAAGCAATTGATTCAAGAAGGCCTCGGTGGTATTCCAGGTAAGATTACATCGTCACCAGCATCTCATTTGTCTACATTATGTAATCAGATGGTTAATTTTCTTGGTATTATGCAGAATGAATGGGCAGGTGCTCAGGCATTTTCCTCTTTTGATACGTATCTAGCACCATTTGTTAAGATTGATAACTTAACTTATCGTGAAGTAAAACAATGTATACAATCTTTTATCTATGGTGTAAATACACCTAGTCGCTGGGGAACTCAGGCACCATTCTCTAATATTACTCTAGATTGGACTGTGCCTAATGATTTAGCTGAACTTCCATGTATCGTAGGGGGTAAAGAAGTAGATTTCAAATATAAAGACTGTAAAAAAGAAATGGATATGGTGAATAAAGCATTTATCGAAATCATGATTGAAGGGGATGCCAATGGAAGAGGGTTCCAATATCCAATCCCAACGTATTCCATTACAAAAGATTTTGATTGGTCAGACACAGAAAATAACAAAATGTTATTTGAAATGACTGCAAAATATGGCACACCATATTTCTCAAATTATATTAATAGTGATATGGAACCAAGTGATGTGCGTTCTATGTGCTGTAGATTACGACTAGATCTTAGAGAATTGCGTAAGAAAACAGGCGGGTTCTTTGGCTCAGGAGAGAGTACAGGATCGGTAGGTGTTGTTACAATTAACATGCCTCGTATCGCTTATTTATCTAAGAATGAGAATGAATTCTTTGCTAAATTGAATCGGATGATGGATGTCTCAGCTCGATCTCTAAAAGTGAAAAGAGATGTGATCTCTAAATTATTAGAGGAAGGATTATATCCATATACAAGAAGATATCTTGGTAATTTTGACAATCATTTTTCTACAATAGGATTAATTGGAATGAATGAAGTTGGTTTAAATGCAAAATGGTTAGGTTCTGATATGACACATGTAGAGACTAAGGAATTTACGAAGAAAGTCTTAAACCATATGAGAGAGAGATTGTCTGATTATCAAGAAGAATATGGAGACCTATACAATCTAGAAGCAACACCTGCAGAATCAACAACATACCGACTAGCAAAACATGATAGAAAGCGTTGGTCAGATATTAAAACAGCAGGTAACATTGGAGATACGCCATATTACACCAATAGTTCCCATCTTCCTGTAGGATATACTGAAGATGTATTTTCAGCATTAGACATTCAGGATGAACTCCAGACACTTTATACTTCTGGAACAGTATTCCATGGATTTTTGGGTGAAAAACTACCTGAATGGCAATCAGCAGCAAAGCTTGTGAGAACTATTGCAGAAAACTACAAATTACCATATTATACACTGTCTCCAACTTATTCTATCTGTAAAACCCATGGATATCTATCAGGAGAACATTTTAATTGCCCTGAATGTGGTGGAACAGCTGAAGTATATAGTAGAATTACAGGATACTATAGACCGGTCCAGAACTGGAATGAAGGAAAAGCACAAGAATATAAGAATCGCAAAATCTATGATATGGAAAGAGCTAAGCCGATGCCTTGTGGCGAGATGAATTTTACTATTAATACGGATGTTATGAGTGATTCGGAAGGTTTATCAGACGGTATCTACTTATTTACAACAAAAACTTGTCCTAATTGTAAAATAGCAAAAACATATCTAGAAGGAATTAATTATAAAACTGTTGATGCAGAAGAAAACCAAGCATTAGCAATGAATCTTAACATTATGCAAGCTCCAACACTTGTTGTTGCTCAGAATGGCGAGATCAATCGGTATGTAAATGCTTCAAATATTAAAAAATATATGGATGAATCTAGATTGGTGGTTCTATAAGTAAATATGTGGTAAAGATAGTAAAAAAGGATATACATTGAATGTGTATATCCTTTTTTTAGAATATAAATAAGAATTGCCTTATAAATATCATAAAATATATTACATCAAACAATAAAAAATGTAATTATGTAGTTAAAAACTGACGTTTTGATGAATAATAATTATGTTTAAAATATTAACTGTACATTTTATCTATAAAATGCAAAAAAGAGGTTGACATAATATACAAAAATACTTATAATGCAGGTATAAAGTTTGTTTACCGGTTTCGTAAACCGGTAACTCGAAGGGATGTGGAAGTGAAAATTGTGGAAACTAAGAAAAGAATTACAATTGGAGATGTTGCTAAAAAGGCAAATGTATCTAAAACCACCATATCAAGATACTTAAATGAAAAATACGAAAATATGTCAGATGAGACTCGAGAATTAATAGAGAAAGTTATTAAAGAACTTGATTATAGACCAAGTAATATTGCAAGAAGTCTGAAGTCTCAGAAGACTGGTGTTGTAGGATGTATTATTGCAGACATTACAAGTCCCTTCTCTAGTTATGTTGTTAAGGGAGTAAATGATGTGTGTAAAAAAAAGGGATATAAAGTTCTGTTTACCAATACGGATGACGATCCTCAAAGTGAAGTTGAGGCTATTAAATCACTATTAGATAATAGATTAGATGGATTGATTGTGAATACAACTGGTTATAATGATGATTATATAATTGAACTTTATAACCAAGGGTTACCAATCGTTCTAGCAGATAGATGTCTGAAAAATAAGTATCTACTAGATTCTATTGTAACAGATAATTATAATGCCACTTATGATTGTATCAAGTTTTTATATAAACAAGGTTATGACAAGGTAGTGTTTTTTACACAAGAATTAGGTGAGAATAGCAGTCGTATAATGAGACACAGTGGATATCTTGATGCGGTGGCTAAGATATATGCACAAGACGGTAACAACTATACTTATTTAATTGACCATAATGATATTAACGTATGTAAAAGAAATCTTAGAAAGATAAAAGAAGAAAACTCAAATGAGAAAATTGCTATTTTTACAGTAAATGGTGTTACTTTGATGAATGCCCTTACTGGAATGAAAGAAGAAGGATATTCTCCTGGCAAAGACTTTGGGATATGCGGATTTGATGATTGGGGATGGGCATCTTTAATTCCACCAGGGATTACAACTATCACACAAGATTCATATTCTACTGGTGTAATGTCAGCTCAATTATTAATTAAAAGAATTAATAAAGGAAATACTGGGAAAAGAAAGTATGTAGAATTGCCAACAGAATTAATTATTAGAGGTTCTACAACTCCAAGTAACTAAAAAAATATATAAAGGAGTAAAACTATGACGAAAGAACAAGGATTGAAAGCAATCAAAGGAAAATTAATTGCTGTAATACGAATTGAAAATCCTCAAGAAGCAAAGACAATATGCAAAACTATTGTGGAAGCAGGTATTGATACCTTGGAAATTACATTCTCAGTGAAGAACGCTGAAAAGTTAATCTTTGATTTGAAAAAAGAATTACCAGAAGCATTAATAGGTGCAGGAACGGTATTATCTGCTGAACAAGCAAAATTAGCACATGATAATGGAGCTGACTTTATCGTATCACCATGTATTGTTGAAGAAGTAGGAGCCTATTGTAAAGAACATAATATTTTTTGTTCTATGGGCGCAGCAACTCCAACAGAGGCCTTACGTTCCTATGAAGCTGGAAGTGATGTGGTAAAATTATTCCCTGGGGACTGCTTATCGCCAAAGATGATTAAAGGGATTAAAGCACCAATGCCTTTTATTGAGATGATGCCTACTGGTGGCGTTGATGATAAGAATATCAACGAATGGTTTGCAGCTGGTGCCTATGCGGCTGGATTTGGTGGATATCTAACAAGTGGAATAACCCTAGATAATCTTGATGAATTGAGAATAAGATGCGAAAAGTTATTAAAAGCAATTCAATAAGGAGCACATATGAAAAAAGAAGATTTAGTAATTAATACTTTGGTCTATCTAGAGCAACTAGAAGAAGGAACACTGCAAGAAGTATTCCTAGAACAACTTAATAATATAGGAATTAGTAACATTGAGATACGCCGAGAATTTATCCAAGATTTTACTAAAGAACTATTGAGTATTAGAGAAAAAGCATCTAAATATAATATGAATATTTATTATTCAATACCAGAATTACTATACAAAGATGGAAATTTATTAGAAGAAAATTTAAAAAGATATTTATCAGAAGCAAAAACAATGGGGGCCAAACAAATTAAATTATGTATAGGTGATTATCAAAAGGTTGAAAGGAACCATATTCTCATAATTAATCAATTATGTGAAGAATATAATATCGTACTTACTGTTGAAAATGATCAGACAGAAGATAATGGTAAAAGTGAAAAAATCTATATTTTTTTAAAAGAAAGTAGATCAATTGGTGGAAAAATATTAGCCACATTTGATATTGGCAACTGGGTATGGCAACAAGAGAAACCTATGAACAATGCAAAGTTACTGAATACTTTTGTAACTTACATTCATTTAAAAGATGTGAAAGGAGGAAGCAATCCTAAGACAACTTTGCTTGACCAAGGTGAAATTGATTGGAGGGGGGTATTGAAAGAACTACCACGGGTTCCTGTTGCATTAGAATATTCATGTGGAACGAATCCAACAAAACAATTAGAAGTAGAATTAGCTAAACTAGAGAATATTTAAATTAATGAAGAGGAGGATATATTATGTTATCAACAATTATTGGAATTATCTTATTACTAACTTTTGTAGGATTTACTATTGAAGCAGTTAAAGGTGGCAATCTAATGATAGGCTTCCTTGTTATGGCAATAATATGGGTTGCACTTGGAATGATAGGTGGAGAGATTACTTGGGAACAAGCTCAAACTGTAGTATTTCAAGGTGGACCCGAAAGTTGGGGTGCAACAGCAGTTGTTGTTATCTTTGGTAGCTGGTTTGGACAGGTTCTTGTAAAGACTGGTGTTGCATCAACAATTATTCGTAAAACAGTTGAGCTTGGTGGAGATAAACCTTTAGTTACTACTGTGCTACTTTGTATCGTTACAGGTTTAATCTTTACAAGTACTTTTGGTGCAGGTGCAGTAGTTGCAATTGGTGTTATTGTATTACCTATCCTTTTATCACTTGGTGTACCTAAATCATTAGCGGTATCATCATACTTAATGTCAGTAGGTTCAGGTATGTATGTAAATATTGTTTTATTTAAGCAAATGCAAGGAATCTTTGAAGGCTTTCCATATGATGCTAATTATTTGCGATTTGGATTTATTGCAATGGCAATTCAATTAGTTGTTGTTATTATTATGTTAGCAGTAAGACTTAGAAAAACAAATGTAAGTCATTCATGGGCAGCAACATCAGGTTCTCTAGATAATAGTGAACATGCTCCATTACATGCCTTAATTACTCCTATAATCCCTGTTGTACTTGCAATTGCATTTAAGTGGCAACCAATTCCTGCTTTTATTGTAGCATCATTCTATGCATTGTTTACATGTGGAAGAATTAAATCATATAAATAACTATGGCAATGAATCATATACTGCTGAAATGTTGCTTCCTTATTAGGCTTCTTATTTATTTTACCAATGTTTAATAAAGTATCAGGACTAAACGCAGTATTCTTTAACTCGATATTACAAGGAGTTATGCCTACAAGCACTTTATTAGTAGCTATTCTATTTATTGTGATTGCACCTCTTGGATTGTTTAGAGGACCATTAACAGTATTTGGAGCTGGTTCAGCAACACTCGGTATTTTAAGAGGAGTTGGAAGTTTTTCAGCATCATTCTTATTCCCATTAATCTATATACCAACTATTACTATGAATATTTCAAGTTGTCCAACACAATCTTGGAACCTATGGGCGATTAACTATTCAAAAACAACAACTAAAGATTTCCTACGCTCTGGTGTATTATGGGGATGGATTATCTGTGCAATTAATACAGTAGTTGTATACTTTATGTTTGGTTAAATAAAAGTTCGTTTTTGAAATATGGAGGAAGAAAAATGAGTAAAAAAGCGATTCGAGTAGGTATAGACGTTGGTGGTACCCATACGAAAGCAGTGGCAATAGATAATGAGACACATGAGATTATTGGAAAAGGGTCAGTAATGACTACTCATGACCATGAACTAGGAGTGGCTCAAGGTGTAATAGAGGCTTTTAAATTATGTTTAACAGCTAATAACATTGATCCTAATGATGTTATCTTTATTGCTCATAGTACCACCCAAGCAACAAATGCTTTGTTAGAAGGAGACGTTGCAGATGTAGGAGTTCTAGCCACTGGCAAAGGTGGATTAGAAGGAATGTTAGCCAAAAAACAAAGTAAAATCGATGATATTGACCTAGGAACAGGCAGAATCATAAAGATTCATCACAGCTATTTAAAGAAAAAAGATTTTAATAAAGAAACAGTTGAAAAAGAGATTAATGGATTGCAAGCTCAAGGTGCTAGTGTTATTGTTGCATCAAAAGCATTTGGTGTAGATGACTTCACAGAGGAACAACAGATACAAAGTGTTGCTGAAAAACATGGCTTACCAGTTTCAGTTGCTTCTGAGATTAGTAAACTATATGGTCTTACAAGAAGAACAAGAACAGCGGCAATTAATGCTAGTATCCTACCAAAGATGCTTGATACTGCAACTAGCACGGAGCAAAGTGTTCGCCAAGCAGGAATTAAAGTGCCTTTAATGATTATGCGTGGTGATGGTGGTGTAATGGATATTGGAGAAATGAAAAAAAGGCCCGTCCTCACAATGTTATCAGGACCTGCAGCAAGTGTAGTTGGTGCACTTATGTATCTTAGAGCATCAAATGGTGTATATTTTGAAGTTGGTGGGACAAGTACTAATATTGGAGTAATTAAGAACGGACGACCTGCTGTTGATTATTCTATAGTAGGTGGTCATGCAACATATATTAGTTCCTTAGATGTACGTGTGCTTGGTATTGCTGGTGGAAGTATGGTTAGAGCATCCAAGTCAGGAATAGTTGATGTAGGACCAAGAAGTGCTCATATTGCTGGTATGCCATATTCAGTATACACTCCAATTGAGGAGATAGAAGAACCAGAAGTTGAATTATTCTCACCGAAAAAAGGTGACCCCGCAGACTATGTAGCAATTAAGTTAAAGAGTGGAAAGCGTATCACTATAACCAATAGTTGTGCTGCCAATGTTCTTGGTATTGTTACACCCGAACACTATTCATATGGAGATCCTGCTGCTGCAAGAAAAGCAATGGAACCACTTGCGAAATATATGAATAAGACAGTGGAAGAAGTTGCAGAACAGATTCTTGCAAAATCATTTGAGAAGATTAAACCAGTTATTGAAATGTTAGCGGATAAGTATAAGATAGAAAGAGATCAAATATCATTGGTAGGTGTAGGTGGTGGAGCTGCTTCCTTGTTGCCATACACTGCAGAGAAAATGGAATTAGAATATAATATTCCTGAAAATGCAGAAGTAATATCTTCTATTGGTGTTGCGCTTGCCATGGTTAGAGACGTGGTGGAAAGAACGATACCATCCCCTTCCAAGGAAGACATTGCAGCTATTAAAAAAGAGGCAATGGATCTAGCTATTGCAAATGGTGCTGTTCCAGATTCAATTGAGGTACAGATTGAAATTGACTCTCAAACATCAAGAGTAACTGCAATTGCTTTAGGCTCCACTGAAGTTCAGACAACTGATTTGCTCAAAGCTTGTACTGAAGAAGATGCAAAGGAAATAGCAGCAAAATCTATGGGAGTTACGGCTAAAGAAACTAGGATGATTACAAAGAATAATGTGTTCTATGTATTTACTTCTAAGAAAGCGTCTGGCTCTGATCAGATTAGAATTGTAGATAAAAAAGGATTTATTAAAGTTCAACGTGGTGATGGTGATGCAACTGGATGTACTGTAGCTGAGGCACCAGAATTTATAGAAAAAATGTGGGATGAGCTAGCCGTATTTAAAAGTGATATAAGATTGCAACC
>CAZAKD010000038.1:8702-11517 GCA_964485435.1 uncultured Lachnospiraceae bacterium | reverse complement strand
GGCTCTGTCCTTTAGAGCCTTATGTACCGCTACGTAGTGCAACTAAGCGAAAGTGGCTCCTTTTCAGAAGCATTTACACGTGTCATCGTTCCGTCACTAAGTCATATCTTAAAGAAAGTTTACAATTAGAAAATAGATTGATAAATAAGATTCCCGGTGCTATAATGTAGGACATATCTGAAAGGAGATTGTCAGGTTATGCCAAAGAAACGAAACAACGAGATTAAAGAGATTAAAAGAAATGCGGGTCGTAATCACTATTCTAGATACATCAAGAATAGGGACGTGAATGAAAATATAATACTTTATAAAATCAATGGTGGTGGGAATGTAACAGGAGCTATCTTCAGTTTCTTTTGCCAACTCATTGAACATCCAAATCATTTAGAACGAATACACTATATTATAGTAGATGATAAGAAGGTTTATGATCAAGATAAATACCAGATGCTTTTAAAGCATCCGAGAGTAAAACTTATAAAAACAGGATCTTTGAGTTATTTTAAAGCTTTAGCTTCAGCAAAGTATATTATCTATAATAATACACTACCAACCTTTGTTCTCAAAAAAGAGGGACAAATATTTGTTAACTTATGGGAAGAAACGCCTTTAAAAAAAATAGGTCTTCATATAAATACAAAACTCGCAGGACCTATATGGAATACACAGAAGAATTTTTATGATTGTGACTATTTAGTAAGCCCCAATTCTTATACTACAAAGACTTTGTGGTCAGCATATCAACTGGAAGAGATGTATAAAGGAACTGTAATTGAAGCAGGTCCCCTATCTAGTGCTATGCTACATTCAGTGGAAGAAGAACGACTACTTAAGAAATTAGAATTGGAACTTGGGTGTGATCTACATGAGAAGAAGATTGTTTTATATGCTCCAAGTGCACGTAAAAGTGGAAAAAGATTCATAGATAGCCATAAAGTAATTATTAGTCATGTTAAAAAGCTGAAGAAAGAATTGCCTAAGAATTATATTGTTGTAGCAAAAGTAGAGGCTACAGATTATGATGCAGTTGCAAGAAGTAAAAGTATACATCTAATCCCAAATCACTATGTGAGCAGTGACTTTCTTCCAATCACCCATTGTTTAGTTACAGACTATAATAACTTATTCTTTGATTATTTAAATGTTGGTAAACCAGTGATATTCTATCCTTATGATAGAGAAGTCAGTGAAATTGATTTAGAGGCATATCTCTCATTAGAAACCCTGCCTGGACCTATCTGTAAGAAAATAAAAGAAGTTGCTAAGAACATATTGAATGAAAAGATGGAATTATCTGAATATCAACAGGCTTATCATGAATATGTGGATAAATATGCGCCAAACAATGATGGTTTGGTGATGGAAAGGGTTGTGAACATTATATTTGGTGGTCAAAAATATGATGGTCAATATACCCAGATATACAAATCGGATAAAAAGAAGATTCTCTTTCATATAGGTATGTTAAGTGATATTACAGAGAGAGAACTTTGTTATAGTATTCTTAGAGATGTTGATTATGAGATGAATACTGTTGTTGTTGATGGTAATGATATCTATCCTTATTATGAAGAGTTTACTAGAATCAACCCTAGGATTGTAATTGTCAATTCTAAGTTTGAAAAGAATAAAACATATTTTGAGAAAAAACACTTAAAAGATGTGGAAAAGTTATCAGATAAAAGCATGAAAAGTCTCTATGAGAGAGAATTTCGTTCTATGTATGGAAACATTGAATTTGATACCATAATAGACACTGTAGGTAAGAAAACAGCTTGGATGAATGTGTTTTCAGGTTTATCTAATGTTGAAAAAAAATTGGTGTTTATTCAGAAGAATAGTCTAGAAGAAACAAAAGAATATATAAAGCAATATGCACCTTATATAGACAAAATAAAGGTAGTTGATGGAGATCCTTCTTTAACGAATATTGGGGCAAATGTTGTGACCATACCAAGAACAGAATTAGGGATACAAACCCTGACTCATCCATTGAATGTACTTTTTATATCAGCCTTTGACTCTACTAATTATGTGTTTGTGAATCTCATCAAAGAATTAACGAATAGAGGACATAATTGTACAGTAGTTGTGAAAGATAAAAAGGATGAGATTAACAACAAGATGTACATTCAAGAGAATATATCATTTATTGAGATTAGTGAATATGACATGAAGTTGGTTAATCTTGTAGACTTTGTTTTCTCAGCACCTTTAAAATATGCATGCTACAACACTTTATATAAAAGGTTGAATTCTGCAAATAAGTTTATTATAACATTTGCAAGCCTATTTTCTTCTATTGTTATGGGTGTTAATCCAGATTTGGCTCTTGCCATTGGGACTAGCAAATTTGATGAATTTGAAGAGAATGGACTACGTTATAATCTAGTGGCGATTGGGAATCCTCAATATGATAAGTTGATTCATATGCGAGAAAATGCACAGAAGAAGAATCTAGATGAGATAAAAAAAGTTATTATAATTGAACAGGGTGCTTATCCTTATGGTGCAAAAGGTAAAACCCAATTGGCCAATGTATTGTGTCATATAGCAAAAGAGAATCCAGATATATCATTTACTGTAAAACCAAGGTATCTACCATCAGAGTCGGGCAAGCAATTACATGTATTATCGGAACATCTATATGATTTCATTGACGACAAGCCAGACAATCTGATATTATTAGAAGAAGCAACTGTACTAGAAGATATTATTCTAGATTATGATGCTGGAATTACAACTTGGAGTACGGCTTATCTAGATGTTGCTTTGCTTGGATTGCCTATTATATTAATTGACGGTTTAGAATCCA
>CAZAKD010000038.1:252-8692 GCA_964485435.1 uncultured Lachnospiraceae bacterium | reverse complement strand
CTAAAATAGTTAAACGATCATGACTTTTTAATTGTTTCACTACTTCCCGCATAGGTAAACTTGCTTTTAAATACATACTAATATACGTAACTAAATAATATGATGTATATAATGTTAGAAATCATAGAATTAATGCTGCATATGATAGATTAAGGCACTCAGGTTGTGTTGTTCACTATGAAGATTTATATGACCAACCACTACCATTTAGATATGTGGACGAGCAATACCTTGGAGAAGAGATCTATGATCCCCAATCTCCTTGTGTACCAAGAGTCATGGAGCTTCTTGAATATCTTTATAGAAAATTAATAGTTACCGATATGAGATGGAAGCAGATTCATCAATTTACTTTTGATGATTTGGTTCAAAAAAGCAAAGAGATTCCATTGATTCAAGTTGGAAGCAATGAATATCGATGTAGAAAGAGACTTTTTAATCAGGTGAATACAATTCTTCAGAAGTTTATATTTGAGAATCGTTGTATGGGACAAGTGATGGATATTGCAAGCATCAAACCATACTGGACCTATGAAGTAAGAGAAAGTACAACTTCTGATGAAATTACAGCTGCTATTCAATCTTTAAAGAATACCACGAGTGAGATTAAAGATAATTTCTTTCAACAACATTTTGATATGGTTTGTTCCGATCGTATCTTACAAGATTATTATTTTCAGTGGTTATTTCAAAACAAGGAATATAGTAAAATATTATATTATAATGATACACTAATCTGCCCAGAGAGTTTATATTTCTATAAAGGTCTAGTCCTTTATAAAAAATCAAAATATGGGCAAGGTACAAAATATATGGCGCAATTCTTTGAGATTTCTGCCAATAAAGAGTGTAAAGATCTTAGAAAAGATTTGAATATTTCAGCATATCTTTGGAAAGGTCGAATTGGGAAGTATATCATCCTTCATAGGTTAATGAAATATGGTGCCTACGAAGTAATCACTGCCCTTGATCCACAGAACACAATATATCAAAGAGATATTATGTTATACTATCGTGTAAAGAGTTATATGAAGCAAGGTCTCCATGACATGGCGGTGACAACCTGTAAAGAGTATAATAAAAATATGCTTAAGATGGCTAAAACAAAAAATCTAAAATTACGCATCAAATACATGATAGGTAAAATATTTTATCAAAGAACAGAATTACTGTTGCAAGTCGCAAAAGAAAAAAGCAAATAATATTGAGGAGTAAAGAAAGGATAATAAATTATGAACGCAAAAGTTATAGCAGAGATAGGATGTAATCACAAAGGGGATATGGAGATTGCAAAAGAATTAATTAAAACAGCAAAGGAATACTGTAATGCTGATGTAGCAAAGTTTCAAAAGAGAAATAACCTAGAGCTATTAGGAGAAGAAGGATACAATGCACCACATCCTAATCCAGCTAATTCCTATGGAGATACTTATGGAGCACATAGAGATTACTTAGAATTCACTGTAGAACAACATGCCGAACTTAAGAAATATTGTGAAGATTTAGGGATTATATATAGTACTTCTGTATGGGACTTAACTTCAGCAAAAGAGATGGCTTCTCTTAATCCAGTGTTAATTAAGATTCCATCTGCGATCAACACTCATTTTGAGATGCTTGGATGGTTATGTGATAATTACAAAGGTGAGATTCATATCTCAGTAGGTATGACAACAAATGAAGAGATTCAAAAGATTGTTGACTTCTTTGTAGAGAAAAAACGTAATAAAGATGTTGTATTATATAGTTGTACTTCAGGATATCCAGTACCTTTTGAAGATATCTGTTTACTAGAAATCAATAAATTAATTGATAAATATGGGGAGATTGTAAAAGAGATCGGATTCTCAGGACATCACTTAGGAGTGGCTGTTGATGTTGCGGCATATGCTCTTGGTGCAACTTGGGTAGAAAGACACTTTACACTTGACAGAACTTGGAAAGGAACAGATCATGCTGCATCTTTAGAACCAGGCGGATTAAGAAAGTTAGTTCGTGATTTAAAAGCGGTAGAAAAGGCAATGACTTATAAATCAGAAGATGTTCTTGATATTGAGAAGGTTCAAAGAGAGAAACTAAAATATAAAGGCAACAATTAAGCATAATAGTTTGATATTATAATTCTCACAGCCTTCTTTTATGAAGGCTGTTTGTAGGAGGAGTGGAGGGAATATGAATAAACAAGATAATTATGTAGCATTTATACCAGTTCGTGGAGGTAGTAAATCCATACCATTAAAGAACATTAAACCTATTAATGGGAAACCCCTTGTATATTGGGTAATTGATGCAGCAGTTGCATGCGAGAGTATAGATAAAGTATATGTTAGTACAGATAGTCCTCATATCCAAAAAGCAGTAGAAGAATATAAGGAATTATATCCAAATAGTGACAAACTTCTATGCATTGATAGAGCTCCACATACAGCAACAGATACGGCCAGCACCGAATCAGCAATGCTTGATTTTGCAGATAGGTATGATTTTGAACATATGATATTAATTCAAGCTACAAGTCCATTACTTACAAGTAGGCATTTAGATGAAGCCATAGCTTCCTACGAAACAGATGGAAATGATAGCTTATTATCTGTTGTAAGACAAAAGAGATTTATATGGGAAAGTACACCCCAGGGTGGAAAGCCAGTTAACTATGATTATCTAAATCGTCCAAGGAGACAAGAATTTGATGGATACTTTAATGAAAATGGTGCCTTTTACATTACGAAAAAGAACCTTTTATTAGAGTCTTCTTGCAGAATCTCAGGAAGAATAGGGATGTATGAGATGGAAGAAGAGACATATTTTGAGATAGATGAACCAAGTGATTGGATGATTATTGAGAACCTTATGAGTCGTACATCAAAGAATAATAAAAAGAATGTAAAACCAATTAAATTATTCGTAACGGATTGTGACGGGTGCTTAACAGACAATAGAATGTATTATTCTGAGAATGGTGATGAGCTTAAGAAATTCTCAACTATAGATGGTATGGGATTTGGCTTATTACACTCAGCAGGAGTTGCTTCTGCAATTATTACTGGAGAGGATACTCAGATTGTTAAAAAAAGAGCTGAGAAACTAAAAATCCAATATCTTCATATGGGTGTAAAGGATAAATTATCTGTATTAAATGGAATAATAAAAGAGATGGGTATTAGTCTTGATGAAGTAGCTTATGTTGGTGATGATATTAATGATGTAGAAGTAATGAAACATGTGGGTCTAAGCTTTTCTGTTCCTAATGGAAGAATCGAAGCAAAAGAAGTTGCTGATATTGTAGTATCTACTAAAGGTGGAGAAGGTGCTGTAAGGGAAGCAATTGAATATGTATTAAAGTCAAGATGATAGGCATTTGAGAGGTAATCAATATGAAAAAGCTGAAATCAAAGTTAAAAAATAAGCTTAAAGAACTTGCGAAAAACGGAGAACTATTTCGTACTCTATATCGTAAGCTTCAATATCTAAATCGAAAATGGAAGTATTATAAAATATATAAACAAGAAGAGACAGACGATAAGTTAGTAATATTTGAATCTTTTCAAGGACGAAGTTATGCATGTAGCCCCAAAGCTATGTATTTAGCTATGTTAAATGACGAAAAATATAGAGATTATCATTATGTTTGGGCTGTGAATAATGTTAAAAAACACGCTTATCTTAAGAAAAATCCTAACACCAAAGTGGTGAAGAGAATCTCAGATGCATATCACAAATCACTGGCTAAATCAAAATATATAGTATTCAATTCTGGTATGCCAGCTTATGTGAAATTAAAGAAGGATCAAGTGTATGTACAGACTTGGCATGGAACTCCACTGAAAAAATTAGGATGTGATATTGAAGCTACAGGTAATGCAGCTTTCAATAAAAAGGAGACAAGGGATAGGTATATTATTAATGGTAAGAAATTTACTTATTTATTATCCCCTTCAGCCTATACCACTGAGAAATTATCATCAGCTTTTGCCCTAACATCAGATAGGCAAAAACAGATTATAGTGGAAGAAGGTTACCCAAGAAATGATGCATTATTTAATTATACCAGTGAAGACATTGTATCTATTAAAGAACATTTAAATATACCTGAGAATAAGAAGATTATACTCTATGCTCCAACATTCCGTGATAATCATTATGAATTCTCTGTAGGATTTAAGTATACTGGAGAGCTAGATTTTGATGCATTACAACAAGAAATAGGTGAAGATTGTGTAATCTTATTCCGTGCCCATTGCCAGATAGCAGATCGTTTTGATTTCCGTAAATATAATGGATTTGTATATGATGTGTCAAAATATGAAGATGTGAATGAGTTATATGCAATTAGTGATTTACTTATTACAGATTACTCTAGCGTGTTCTTTGATTATAGTAATCTAAAAAGGCCTATGATATTCTATATGTATGACTTGAAAGAATATCAAGACGACGTAAGGGACTTTTATCTGGATTTAGAAGAATTACCAGGCCCAATTGTTGAAACGCAAGTTGAGCTGACAGCCTCTATTAAGAATCAATTGGATCACTTCGTATATGATGATAAGTATCAACGATTTAATGAGAAGTTCAATTATCTTGATGGTGGTGATTGTAGTTCTAGGGTTTTAGAAAGAATTATTGTGTGAAAGGCCTAAGGTGTAACTGTGGAACAAAAGATTGCGAATCTAAAAAAGTATAAATTCTTATTATCAGAATTGGTAAAAAAGGATATTAAATTAAAATATAGAAGATCCTATATGGGTTATTTGTGGACCCTATTAGAACCATTATTTACTATGATTGTATTAACTGTTGTGTTTTCAAAACTCTATGCTAGAGATGACAAACTATTTCCGGTATATGTATTAACAGGAAGATTATTATATACCTTTTTTGCAAACTCTACAAAGAGTGCAATGAAATCAATCCGTAGTAACGGTGCTATGATTAAAAAGGTATATGTTCCAAAATATATCTATCCAGTATCAACTGTATTATCTAACTATATTATCTTTTTATTATCATTGATTGTATTAGTGGCTGTAGCAGGAATATTAGGAATGACACCTACAAAGTACATAATCTTTGCAATTATTCCTCTGTTTTTAATATTGGTAACGTCTTTAGGTGTAGGCATGATTTTAGCTACCTTATCTGTGTTTTTTAGAGATTTAGAATACTTGTGGGGTGTTGCATTAATGCTTATCATGTATGGCTCAGCTATATTTTATGATATTGATAAGGTTGTAAAACGAGGATACGAATGGATATTTAAAGTAAATCCATTATATTTAATGATATTAAACTTCCGCAATGCAGTATATGGAGAACCTTTAGATCAATATGCTTTAATTGTTTCTGCAATATTTAGTGTTGTTACACTGCTAGTAGGGATCTTTATATTCTATAAGAAACAAGATAAATTTATATTAAATATCTAGGAATTAAGGTGGGCTCCGGTTAAGAAACGGACTAGGGCTACAGGAGGCCAGTATGAGTAAAGTAGTATTAAAAGTGAATCAAGTAGGTATGCGATTTAACTTAAGTGCAGAAAAAGTTGATAATTTAAAGGAATATGTAATTAAATTTATAAAAAGAGAGCTGAAATTCCAAGAATTCTGGGCCTTAAAAGAAGTTTCTTTTGAATTGAAAAAAGGAGAAAGAATTGGAATATTAGGTTTCAATGGTGCTGGCAAAAGTACATTATTAAAGATAATAGCAGGAGTGCTAAAGCCTACAGAAGGAAGTATTGAGATTAAAGGGAAGATTGTTCCTTTACTAGAATTAGGAGCAGGGTTCGACTCTCAATATACAGGAAAAGAGAACATTTTCTTATATGGGGCTGTACTTGGTTATTCAAAAGAATTTTTGCAAGAGAAATATAATGAGATTGTTGAGTTCTCTGAACTTGGAGAATTTATTAATGTTCCAATTAAGAATTATTCTTCTGGAATGAAGGCACGCTTGGGATTCTCAATAGCAACTATTGTGGAGCCTGAGATTCTAATTCTAGATGAAGTATTATCTGTTGGTGATGCGAAATTCCGAAAGAAAAGTGAAGCTAAGATTAAATCTATGATGAAGAATGGGATAACAGTTCTGTTTGTATCTCACTCTTTAGAGCAAGTAAAGAGACTTTGCGATAAGGCTATTATTCTAGAACATGGAAAAGTGGTTGCATTTGGAGGGGTAAAAGAAGTAAGTGATATATATGAGAAGAAACTAGATAGTTAAATGTGCTATCGTGGCTGGAATGAATGGACAAGGAGATTAGGCATGATTACTGATAGGAAGAGAACTATAAGATTATTGTTGACGACTATTATGATATCTGTTTTAGTTGGCTGTGGCATCATGTTGGACACTGTGAGTGTACTTGCAGCTTCTACTGAGACAGCAGATATACGGTTTATTTTTACTACAGATCTTCATGGTAGATTAACAACAAAGGATTATGAACTAGATCAAAACTATGATACAGGTAGTTTGGCGAAGGCGTATACATTGGTTCAACAGGCAAGGAGTGAAATGAGAAAAAACAACTCTTTTACCTTTGACCTTGGGGATGTTCTATATGATTATACGACTGAGAATATCTATGGAATGGATCCATCTGCAATTCAGCCTATCTATCAAGCAATGGCTACAATGGGGTATGATGCAATTACCCTAGGGAATCATGAATTTGACTATGGGTATGATTATATTATGAAGCAAATGAAAGGTTCTGGATTGGAAGATATATGTGTTGTATCCAATGTAACCGATGCAAGAAAAGGCAAATCCTTTTTTAAAAATAATATGATTATCACAAGACAAGTCACATCAAAAAGTGGTAAAAAAGTTGGAATAAAGATAGGAGTTATAGGTGAAACAGTTCCTGTCCTATCTATAAAGAGAGAAAACTATATTGGTGTGCTCAATACAGAGGACATTGTTGAGAATACAAAGAAACAGGCAAAAGAGTTAAAGAAAAAAGGTGCTGATATTATTGTAGTATTAGCACATTCTGGATTTGGTTCAGAGAATCCAACAACTTTAAGTAAAAATGCAGCGTATGCACTTACTAAGATTTCGGAAGTAGATGTTGTATTATCTGGTCATGAACATAGGATGTTCCCTTCTTCAGAGAAAAGCAGTGAACATTATTATTCGCTTTCTGGTGTTGATAAGAAGACTGGTTTGGTAAACGGTAAAAATCTTGTAATGGCTAGTGACAAAGGCCAAAGCATTGGTGTTGTAGACTTAACAGTAAAGATTACAGATAGTTCTGTTCTTATAACTGAAAGGGAATCAGATATAAGAACAGTAAAAAAGTCTACAAAAGCCAATCTAGATATAGGTAAATTTTTTGGAGAATGGGAAGAAGTATTTAGCAAGGCAGCTAAGAATGTTGCTGGCCAGCTAAAACCGAAACAATCATTAAATAATTATTTAGGCTTAGTAGAGGATACAAATACCATTCAATTATTTAATAATGCGAAGATAAATTATGCATTAGAATATGTAAATTCACAAAATAAAAAATATAAAAACTACCCTATCATAGCGGCTTCAAATCATAATAGCTATGGTCAATTATCAGCGGATGATTATGCTGATATTACAGGTCAAATTACAGAAGCCAATCTCTCAGCAATTGCTCCATTTAATAAATATCTCTTCTTATATGAGATTACAGGTAGTCAGCTGAAAGAATGGTTAGAGTGGTCTGCAAGTGCTTATGAGACAACTATGGCCTCTGCACATTGGACTGATGAAACCATGAGTACTCTTATGGAGGCACATGGTGTAAAATCTCTAATTAGGGAGGAATGGTTAGATGAGTGGAGCTCTTTTTATATATTTGATGGAATTAGTTATACAATAAATCCTTCTTCAGAACCAAGATATAATTATTATGGGAAAAAGATTAACGAGACGAACCGTATATATGCACTAAATTATAATGGTACACCGATTACGGATGATATGAAATTCGTACTTGCCACAGAGTCTATTACTGGTACCAAGTCTGATGTATTAAAACCTATTTCAAATAATGCAATTCGAAAAGGAATTAATATAACATTAAATGTACTATTAGATTATGTAAAAAAGTTAGATGAAGTGGGAGATATTGTTCCATATGCAGATGAGAATTGGAAGATAACCCTTCCAATAAAACATGAATTTTTATTAAAATTAAGTGCGAATGCAAACTTTGATAAAGAAGATCTAGATTATTCCTTGGAGAAAGTATATCAAAGTGATAATCATATCTATTATAAAGCAACGGCTCAAATCAAAGGTATAGACCTAGATGGTCCAAGTATAGTATTGGCTTCAACCAATCAACATACTACCAATCAAGATATAGACATTGCTGTCTCTGCACATGATATATCTGGAATAGAGTATTTAGGTTATTTACCAGGAGATCATAGTGTTAATTCTATTCAAGGTATATCAGGTT
>CAZAKD010000038.1:0-242 GCA_964485435.1 uncultured Lachnospiraceae bacterium | reverse complement strand
GGAATCTACACAGTATTTGGAAGAGATTCTTTGGGAAATACTTCGGTGGCAAAGATAAAAGTAAATAATATTAATCGATCTGTGATACAGATACCACTAATTACATCTTATACAAATCGTATGTCAACAATAAAAGGAGTAGCGCTACCAGGTTCAACAGTTTATTTTTCTACCAAAGCAGGTGAATATACAGTAAAGGTAAATGGAGATGGTACATTTACCTATGCATTACCTAGTCAAAA
>CAZAKD010000037.1:0-11546 GCA_964485435.1 uncultured Lachnospiraceae bacterium | reverse complement strand
ATGTTGGGGAGGGTGCTAATGCTAGGCATCAATCCTATTGCAAAGTATCCAATAGCAATAGGATTGATGCCTAGCATTAGCACCCTCCCCAACATGAATCCTATCATGTTAATTATTATTTTTTTACCAATATTCTCTTTCATTTTTATCCTCCTATTTTTTTGGGCTTTAGACCGTATTATAGAAGTATGACTCCAAAATCTTTGTCAAATATAGGTTGTCTCTTTAAAAAAGTTTTTGACAAGAATTCCTTTCAATCAGTCATTCTCTCGAATATAGGGTGTTAATCCTAATTAGGAGAATAAAAAAACATCCTTCATTATAAAATGAAAGATGTTCATATAAATAGCGGAGAAGGGATTTGAACCCATGACACCACGGGTATGAACCGTGTGCTCTAGCCAACTGAGCTACTCCGCCGAACCAACGAATTACATTATATCTTTTTTCTTTTTACTTGTCAACCTATTCTTCAGATTTAAATATAATCTCATCCTCATACACAAGACCTAGTATTTTTCTAGCTATCTCTTCAATATATTTATTTGTCTGAACGTAAGCACCATAATCTTGAATCTCTTCTGTTCTTTCTTTCTCTCCTTCAAGTTCAGTTCGAGTCTCTTCTAATATTCCTTCGTATTCTGTAGCTTTGGCATCTAGCTCAATCTTTTTAAATGATATAATAGCACAGATTAATAGGACTACAACTACAATGGCACCTATTTCCAAACGCTTACCCTTATACTTTACTCTTCTCATCCTATCACCTTCCCCTATTATATTCCCCCTGCTAGCCTATTCTATTCCTTTGTTATTGATATTTTAACTGTTCTCTTTATCTTTTTCAATCCTTTTAATGCTTTTCTATATATTTTCTTCAATAACCTAAGAAAAGCCCTTGATGGCTTGCGAAAGATATGATGCAGGAATTGAATTATAACACGAAATGGATAGATGATTCCCCTTATAATACTATTAATTAGCATTATTATTTTCCTTAGTATGATTGTACTAATGTTAATAACAATATTACTTAATAAGTTATAATAAATAATCATTCCTAGGCCCATTCCTAAGATTGAAAACCCTCTAATCACTCCATCGTTTTGCTCATACATTATTCCAAATAAATATATGCTGGCAATAATCCAGAATAGTAGATCTTCCATAGCAACAAAGAATCTTTTATGTTTTAAAATCCTCCGAAATATTCTTAGAAAATCATAAGCAAGTAAAAGGAATGCTCCGCTTTTAATTGACACAAAGAAGAACATTAATTCTAAACCAATTGTTTCACTCATGCTTTCTCCCTACTTAAATAATCTTCCTAATATGGACTCACTAGACTTTCCATATCCAGATCCACCACCATCTGAGTAGGTTAAACTATCTATTCTACCATCAATATCGATCTCACCCTTTTCAAGAGTTAGACGGTTCACATGAAGGTCATCTCCCCTTAGCATAAGTATCCCTTGTTCTGTATCTAAGAGCACTTCTTTTGCGTCAAAAGATAGCACATCATTTACCCCAGTTATAACTGCTTCTTTTCTAATATTAAGGTTAACTTTATGTCCTTTTTTTACTGGCAATCTATCATCCATCCTATATACCTCCGTTCATTGATGCTTATCCCACATAGGATAAGTTCTTCTTTAAAGTATATTAGGTTGATTCCTTAATTATTACAACAACTGCTACTAGAGATATTTTATTAGTTCTTTTGCATCTTCCTTACGTACGGTTTCAGCTACATTCATTACTTCTACCTTTACTGATTTATTTCCAAATTGAACTTCTATGATATCACCTATTGTTACAATTGCGGATGCCTTTGCTACTTTATCATTAATTAAGACCCTACCTGCATCACAAGCCGCGTTGGCAATGGTTCTTCTTTTTATTAATCTTGATACTTTCAAAAATTTATCTAATCTCATATCTGGTCTCCTCTGATTATTGTAAAAAAAGAGTTGCTTTAAAAGCAACTCTTTGAAATCTTTATTAACTATGCGTTGATTACGTCTTTCAATGCTTTTCCAGCTTTGAACTTTGGAGCTTTTGAAGCTGCAATAGTCATTGATTTACCAGTCTGTGGGTTTCTACCTTCTCTAGCTGCTCTTTGAGCTACTTCGAATGTACCAAAACCTACTAGTTGAATTTTTTCACCTTTTGTTAATTCTTCTGTTACTACATCAATAAATGCTTTTAATGCTTTTTCTGAATCCTTCTTTGATAATTCTGTTTTTTCAGCAATAGCTGCAACTAATTCTGCTTTGTTCATGGATAGACTCCTCCTCTAAATTATAAGTTATATTAGATGTATACCTTCTCTTATAGTAAGCCGTTCAACATCTACAAATCTATTTATAAACTTATCTAAGCGATTTGTCAAGGAATTTTCTGCATTTTGTTGTAAAAAACCCAATAAAATCACGTTTTGAAGACTTATTGCTCTATTTCTTCAAAAAATCACTAAAATGAGCACTATATTTTATAGTTCCGTCCTTGAAAAGCCATAGCGCTTCTACATCTTCTAGACCTTCAATAAACTTTAATCCATCTTCATAATTCATGTTATATATTGCAGTAGATAGAGCATCTGCCATGCCTGAATTCATACATACGATTGTCACAGCGGTAAAGTAATCAGATGGCATTAGAGTATTGGGATCAATAATATGGTGATACCTTTTTCCATCAACTGTATAATATCTTTGATAATCTCCACTAGTTACAAGTGACTTATCATTAAGATGTAATAATTCTAAATAAGGTTTATCTTTCTCTTCAGCAGGATTTTGAACCCCTACTTTCCAAGGTTCTTTTTTACTTCCTTTTCCTCCAAAGGTTCTTACATTGCCACCTACACTTATCATACCATTAGATAGTCCATCTTCTATGGCTAACAAGCTCACCATCTCAGTAGCATAACCTTTTCCAATTGCACCAACATCTAGGCTCATCTCAGGATCTTTTAAGTATACTGTAGAAGCCTCTTGATCTATAATAAGATCATTTATATTAGTATGCTTACTTTTCTCTTTTAACAGTTCTAACGACGGAATTGAGGCCTTCTCTGGATCATCAATACCTTTTGTACGGTATTCATGCCATACTTTAAGTACAGTTCCATATGCCACATTGATTTTACCCTGGGATAATTCATAAGCTTCTCTTGAAAAAAGTAGCAAGTCTATAATTCTTGAATCTACCTTAACAGGGCTTATACCAGCTTGATCATTAATGGTCTTTAAGTTATTAACGCCTTCATAATCGTTATAAATATCATATAGTTGATGATATTCTTTCAAATTATCATATATATTTTGAGTGTATTCTGAGAATTCTTCCTTTGTATTCGTATACCCAACAATCTGGGTTACCGTATCAAATACATCTAAGAATTCAGCCTGATATCTGGTTTGTTCCTGTCTATTACAACCAGACACATTTAAAATCATAGTAATAATCAATACGATTGCTAATGCATTCTTCTTCACACTATTCACCTCAAAAAATGGAGGAGATAACAAAGTACCTCCCCCACCTAATTCTTATCTTATTATTGAGCTGCTTTATTAACTGCTGCTGCTGTATTTGCCATAAATGGTCCTACATGAACAGTTACTGAACTTATAAGATCTGCATCTGCTGCTAGACCATCATCAGTTAATGCAATTCCTTTTACTTCATCAGCTGTTTTGCCGATTACATAACTAGCAAATGCATCTGCTTGCTCATTCCACTCTTTACCTATAGCTGAAACCTTCTTCATCCCATAAGCTTCACCAAGTTCTTGTTTTGTTTGTGGAGCTGATGCTAAATCTGTTGTAATCTTTCCTTCTGTAGTAAAGTTAACATTACTTTGAGAAGCATCAATGATAGCACTTGTAATCTTTCCATCAGCATTAATTGTAACAACTGAATAATTAGTATATGCTTGTGCTAAACCTTCTTTTTCACCAGCATCCGCTGATTTATCAATTGTAGTAGATAATGCAAGACCAATTTTATCAGTTGATTGAGCACCTATCTCTTTTGCGTTAGCAACTGCTTTTTCAATAACTGCAATATATCCACCAACTTCAACAGTAACAGAAGCCGCTAGATCAGCATCAGCTGGTGTACCTTCTTCAGTTAGTGCAATACCTTTTAATTCATCAATTGTTTTACCAACTGCATAATCTGCAAAAACATTTGCTTGTTCATTCCACTCTTTACCAATTGAAGATGCTTTTGCCATACCATGTTCAGCGCCTAAATCTTGTTTAGAAGCAAACACAGTTGCTAAATCTGTAGTGATTTTACCTTCTTTAGAGAAGTTAACCTTAGTTTGAGCAGTATCAATTGCTACATCAAGAATCTTTCCATCTGCATCTACTAATACAGCTGCAACAGTTGAATCTATTTGAGCTAGACCTTTTTCTTCATCTGTTTTTGCCAATGAAGTAACTACTGCTAAACCAGTCTTTGCATTTCCACCAGTTGTCTCTTCTTCTGTTGTTTCTTCTTTTGTTGTCTCTTCTTTTGTTGTCTCTTCCGGTGCAGTTTCCTTTTTACCACATCCTGTGAACATTGCTACTACAAGTGTCATACTTAGTAATAGTGCTAATAATTTTTTCATAATTTTTTCCTCCATTTTATGATTTTTATCGTTATTTTTTATTTCAAACCTAACTTGTTAAAAGCAGGTAGAATAAACTTAAGTAGCGTTGATGTACCAATCCCTGCCAATATTCCTGTTACAATAAGAACAGGTAGGTATGCCCATATATAAACTGAAGTGTATATTAACGATACACCTATAAGTTGACCTATATTATGAAATATTGCACCTGCAATACTCAAAAGCAAATAAGATATCTTCTTTTTAAACAATAACATTAAAATAACAATAATTGTTAAAGAGAGTATTCCTCCCACTAGGCTTAATAGCCCAGCTACCGTGCCTCTAGTGAAAAACACAAATGAAGCTTTAAGAATTGCTATCATATACCCTTGTCTTTTTGATAAGAAGAATAATCCATACATTACCGCAATATTTGATAATCCCAGTTTTACACCTGGAACGTTAATCATTATAGGTGGAAGGGAATTCTCAACAATTGATAGCACAATTGCAATTGTAAATAAAAGTGCTGTTAATACCATTCCTTTGGTTGTTGTAATACTATATTTCTTTATATCCTTGTCTTTTCGCTGTTCCATAAGAAACATTCTACTTTCCTACGATAATGTCAATATCATCATCACTATGAGTGCCTTTTGGCACAATCTTAATAGTTACTTTATTGGGTAAACACGTTGCAGTTTCACCAACCATGCTAAGTTCACCAGCCCTAATGCATACTTTGTCTGGACAATCTGACTCTTCAAATCGAATCGTGCCGTTAGCAACACGAAATGTTATATGTTCTTCTTGTGGAATTGAGAATACTCGATTCATTCCATCTTCTAGATCTATGGTCTCTACCAATTGGGATTTATAATATATCTCTGCAACTGAAGCTTTATCTTTATTTATGTATTCTGATATCTTAATAAGAGATGCTGAAACAACTAATAAAATTAATATTACGATGACATCTTTCTTCTTAAAAAATTTCATATCAGCCTCCTAATTGCCTTAATAATATACTAATAAAGATCAATACTATATGAGATACCATAATAATCAGGTAGTTCTTTATAGCAACAATAAAGGTGCTATCCTTATCTTGTAGCTGAAAAAAGGTATTTATATTTTTCCACACCATAGGTATCGTAACCAATGTAAGCAATGATATATATGGTAATATATTTAGAACCACCATAATAATTGTTGTAATGTAAGTAGTAGCATACAATGCTGCAAAAAGATATAAAGACTTTTGTCCTACATAATATGGTAGTGTATATCTCTTTACTAAAATATCCTTCTCAAGATCACATGTATTATTGGCCAACATAATATTCGCTGTTGTAGCAAAGGGAACTGTGGACAATAAAAATAGTTGAACAAACGGTTTAATATGTGCTTGAATTCCAACTGTCTCTAAGCTATATTCTAATACCAAAAAAGTATCTTTGGGCATGTTAATATACATGATCAAAAATGGTATAAATACGCCATAGAATATACCCGATAATATCTCTCCAAGTGGTTGCCTAGATATGGGAATGGGTCCATAAGTATAGAATATTCCACATAAGAAACAAATAGCTCCTATTATCAGAAGAACAATATCTGTTTTATATGCCAAATACAGACCCATGACTCCACTAATTCCAATTAAAATATATATAATCTTTAGTGCTGTTTTTCTTTCAAATTGCAGTTGTTCATGATTATCTTTTGTGTCTATATAATTGTTGATTGCCGTAGTGGCTAGATCAAATATAAACATTGCTAGAAAAAATATAATTGTTAGCTCCCAACGTATCGAGTAATTTTGATACATCAAAAAACCAATTGTAAATAAAAAGGCAAATACACTTGTAATTTTAGTCTTAATCTCAACATAATCTAAAAACTTTGTAACCATTATTTCACTCTTTCTGTTATAAGGTTATTCTGATATTCTAGCAGCTTTGTTTAATATCAAGATTAATCTTTCTCTTTTATCTTCATGAAGTACAAGCATGTCTAGTATCTTCATGTATTTTTTATAGTATCTATTTACTAATCCTTTTGTAAAAGAGATTCCACCAGATTTTTTCACTGCTTCATTAATATCATTTCTATTAACTTCATTGTCTTTCGCTTTTGTTTTAAACTCGTTAAGTTCATTAAAAGCATGTATAAGTGGAAGTGTAATAACCCCTTGTTCGAAGTCAGATTGAACAGGTTTCTGTGCTGATAATTCAGTTTCCTCAAAATCAATACAATCATCTGTCAACTGAAATATCATTCCAATATAATTACCTAACTGCTTATATTTACTTAGATTTTCTTTTTCGTTCTCTAGAAAAATAGCCCCTGCATAATAAGATGCTTCAAAAAGAGCTGCTGTCTTCCCTGCTATAATCTTTAGATACTCAAAAGGTTTCAAATCAATATTTCCATTATTTATATGCTGATTTAGTTCGCCGAGACAAACTTTACTCATATAATCTTCTGTATTAAACTCTAAATAATCCTTCTTGTTTCGAATGGATCCAACTAATTTGAGTGCTTCACATAGTAAAAAGTCTCCACATATTACAGCAGTCTTCTTACCGTACTTCTTTTGTAAAGTAACTTTTCCCCTACGAATATCTGCATTATCAATTACATCATCATGAACTAAAGTTGCAAGATGAATAATCTCTATAGCTGCTGCCATTTTAATTGCATCGTAGGGAACAAATCCTTCTTCATTCTCTGCGCACATCAGTAGGCTTGTGGCACGTATGAATTTACCACTAGAATCCATAAGATGTTTTGTATACCCTCTAATGAGCCGTGGCGCATTAGAGAGTATTCTATCCATCTCTTGTCTAGCTAAGGGAATACTATCTTCAAAGGTAATCCCTTCATATTCAATCTTATTTAAATTATTATTAGTCATTATATATATACAACTTTCTAACGATAGGTAGTTTTTTCCACATACTCTTTAAGGCTGGCATTGCATAATAGTCTAATCCAAGTGTTCTTCCTGCTCCAATTAATATTGCTACTGAAGCGAATATCATCCAGAACGTATTTAGATACAATCCTGTTGTACATACAAACATAAATTGTAGTACAAGAGAGAATGCTGATGCAGGTGTCGTGAATAATCCACCAATAAGTGCTAATCCAATTAAAATCTCTGCAACCACAATAAAGATCTGCATTGCAAGTTGAATACCATCACTTGATAATATTACATTATCTACAAACCAATTCATAAGCGGGATATCTAGTTTAAATGCAAAATCACCAATTGTTGATTCTGCTATGTCTTTTCCACTTACAAAGATTACTTTAAATATACCAAGAAAATCAAAATTCACTAAAATATCTCCTACAGCCTGCGCTACTCCATCAACTACTTCTGCCACTGCACCTGTTGCTGATGATACTGCGTCTGCTACTGGGGCCGCTGCTCCCGTTGCTGCTGTCACTGCATCTGCCACTGGGGCTGCTGCTCCTGTTGCTGCTGTCACTGCGTCTGCTGCTCCTGTTGCTCCTGTCACCGCATCTCCTGAAGTAGTGATTCCTAATATGCTATTATACCAAGAAGTAGCTCCACCAAAGAAACCTTTTAGCTTTGGCTCATTGAACCAACCTTCTGTTACTTTAATAATTCCTTCAAACAACCATATTGCACCCAGCCATATTCTTAAAGGCACTAGTAAAAAGCTTGGTGTTCTATTAGAAAAATGACCACCTAAGAAGCTTCTACAATTTCTTATTGTAAAGAATTCATGTTTGATATAACTAAACACTTTATTCCAACCAAGAACTTGAATGAAATATATTACATTAATAAAATGTTTTGTAAACATTGCTAAGAAAGATGGTAGGCTAAACATTTTCCCTGGTAATCCAACATGAGCAACTCCATAACGTCCTCCTATTGATACCATAACACCATGGAAAGCTGGCTTATATACTTCCATCTCTTTCTTTCCTGATATAGCAGATACAATATTCTTAGCTGCAACATCTGAACTCTGCTCACAGTTTTCAACCATCTGTGGAACAGATTTTTCTTCGCCTTCTGGAATAAAGTACATATTGTCCCCTGTAACAAATACACTGTTATCTTTCACTGAGCGAAGGAATTGATCTACTTGTATTCTTCCACCTTTAGTAAGCTCAAGGGTTTTTCCTGCTTCTTGAGTAATATCGCAACTCTGAATACCAGCTGCCCATATTACTGTATTCGTTTCATTACGGATTATCTTTTCATTTTGCTTATATGCAATATAATCTTCTCCCACTTGAGAAACCATTGCATTCAATGCTAGTTTAACTCCCATTTTATTGAGACGTTTTTCTACCTTATTAGAAAGCTTTTCAGGAAGATTAGGTATCGGTCTTGATAGTCCATCTATATTAAGAATGGTAACCTCTTCCTTCGGAATGTCATATTTTTCACAAAGAATTGGAACATATTCCGCTAACTCGCCAGCCATCTCTACACCTGTAAATCCAGCTCCGACTATAGCAAAACACAACATTTTCTTTCTTTGTTCTAATTTAGGTTCACAGCTCGCTTTTCTAAAAATATTATGAATATGATCTCTTAATATAATGGAGTCTTCATAAGACCAGAGTTTAAACGCATGCTCATCAGCACCTTCTATTCCATAAAATGTTGGTTTTGAACCAGCCGATAGAACAAGATAGTCATAATCATATGATTGAGTATCACCTATTACAGTTTTATTTTCAAAATCAATTGAAACTACCGTATCTAGTTTCACCTCCACCTTGCGTCCGGCAAACACCTTCTTCAAGCTTATCTTTATACTATCTTCGTCTACTCGGTTTGCAGCAACCTCATGAAGTTCTGTTAACATAGTGTGGAAAGGATTTTTGTCAATTATTGTGATGCTTACTTCATCTTGCATTTTTAATTTTTTGAACTTTTTTGCTAGTTTTTTAGCTGTTAGGATACCAGAGTAACCGGCACCAACAATTACTATCTTCTTTTCCATGATTATCTCCTTATTAGATTTTTCTATCGCATTCTATCAAATTCGACCCAGTTCGTCAATATAAATCGCTCAAATCCAATCACCTTACTATGTTTTACATTTTATTTTCACGAATTTTGGGTAATAATAAGTCGATTATATCACAATTGTTTATTTTTGAATATACTCATATATAAATTCCCTCATATTATTATATTAAATTATTATTAAGTTTTAACAGACAAGTAAAAGGTAGGCATCAAATCACTTTGATTTATCCCACCTTTTATGTTGGCATTTTATTGTTCCATCTGTCTTCCAAGAAATCCCGATGCAAATGAGGTGAGTTTTATCTCCAAATCACCAAATTTAGCCTTTTCATCCTTAGTGAGAATTATAACTGCTCCAATCGCATCCCCTTCGCTAATAATTGGACTAATAACCTGATATGAATAATTACTTTCCTCTTCACTTGTTACTTTAATATACTTTTTATCTGTTCCTGCAGCAAGGATACTCTCTCTTTCTCCAATTGCTGTTTCAAGATCTTTGCTTATATTTTTACCTTCTAATTCTTTTTTAGGACTTCCAGATACTGCTATAGTTTGATCTCTATCAGCTACACATACTATATGACCAGTAGTCTGTGCCATAGAGTCAACATATTGTTTTGCAAACTGGCTCAATTCACCAATTGGAGAGTATTTTTTTAGAATTATCTGTCCTTCCCTGTCAGTAAATATCTCTAGTGGATCTCCTTCTCTGATTCTTAAAGTACGACGAATCTCCTTTGGTATTACAACTCTACCTAAATCATCTATTCTTCTAACTATTCCTGTTGCTTTCATAATATAGTTTCCTCCGTTATCCATTGTTCAACTTATCGTTATAGATATTATTATTTGTCAATTGGAGGAATTTATTCGTGTTTTTCAAATATTTCGTAAAGAAATTAAAATAAATATTTATGCATTAAACATTACCTTTTCACTATTAAAAGCGGATGTAATAATAGTTATTAATAAAACTACTACTATTAGCGTAGATCCAATTGTAGCTATGAATATATCTACTGGAAGATTGCCGATAAGTAACTTTTGTATTGCTACAGCACTGCCGTAGATTGGGATAGCATGATATATAAGACTTGCCTCCCCTTTCTGAAACATTGTAATCATCCCCGCTACAATAACAACAATATATATTGGAGAAACGTAAGTACTAGCTTCTTTAGCAGTCTTTGCAAATACTGCAACTAAAGATACTATAGATACATATAACAAGACTAGGGTTAACATAATTACCAACAATTGAACGATTTGAATTACACTAAATCTTAATGCAATTCCCTCTGCTTCTCCATTAGATAAGCTGCCAAACATCATAGGCATAGAGATAATTAAAGAAATTGCGTATATGGCCGCTGATAAGCAAGATAAAATAGATAGGGATATTATTTTCCCCATAACGATTTCACTTCTCTTCAGTGGTGTAATTAACATACTTGCAAGGGTTCCTCTTTCTTTCTCCCCTGTAATCGCATCTACCCCAAGTCCCATTGCACCTGCAAATAGCATCATTGTTATAAAATAAGGTAACATCATGCCTAGTGCCTTTCCTGTTGCCTTTTCTTCATCCACAATAATTGAAGATTCTGGATCTATATCCACCTGAAATACTATAATATTATCAAGGTTCCCAATTCGATTACTCAAAAGATACTTTTGATATGGATTGATTACAATCTCTAAGATCTGATTCCTAGCCATAGATGAATAATCCTCAGATGGATTATAATAAGTCTTAACCTCAGGATTCTTATCTCCCTCACTATAACTCTCCACCTTTTCAAGAAAGCCTTCTTCAAAAACAATTAAAGTGTCCACTTTTCCATCTAGAATATCTTTCTTTACACCTTCGTTTGTAAACAAAGGATGTGAACCAATTAAATT
>CAZAKD010000036.1:3515-11697 GCA_964485435.1 uncultured Lachnospiraceae bacterium | reverse complement strand
AAAGGCGTGGCCGCCTGTGCCCTGAACTCAGATCTGACGCCTGCGGCACGACGTGAGATGCTGGAAGCACTGCCGCACACAATGCTGCTTTACCTGGCGCCGGAGCAGCTGCTTCGCAAGGACCTTCGGGAAGCGCTCCGGCACTGCGATGTTACTCGCGTGGTCGTGGATGAGGCCCATATACTGGTGCAGACGAGGGACCGCTTCCGCCCCAGCTACGGCAAAGTGGGAGAGTTCATCTGCGCATTACCGAATCGCCCCCAGATCATCGCATGTACAGCTACCGCCACCAAGCGGGAGTGTCAGGAGATCCAGCAAGCTCTCGGCATGCATTGCTGTACTTGTTACCGCAATTCGGTTTACCGTGACAACCTGCGCTTGACCGTCCGGGAGGTTCTCCGCCGTGACGGGATGCCCGCTGCCGTGCTGGACGAACTGAGGGACTGGAACCAAAAGGGCTTGGCGCTGGTGTTCTGCCAGACCGTGCAGAACGTGCAGCAGCTGACAAAATACCTGAACGACCACGGCTGGCTGGCTTGCGGGTACTACGCTGGGATGCCAAAGAAGGAGAAAGCGTAGCTTTTACAGCTCTTTATGCTGGAAACATGATGGAAATCGCTAAGATTTTAAAAGTGTTGAAAGAGAAATGCGGTATAGGTAAAATAGGTCTTGCAGAAGAAATGCAAATCCTTTTAGCTGATAATGAAGCTTTATATGAAGATACAAATAAGAAGAATGCATTGCTAGAGGCATATTGTAAACAGGTTGGACACACAATCACAGGAAATAAAATTGAAGTGAATATAGACATGCTTATTCTTAATATTGAAAGCAAAGCGGACTGGATGATACAACATATTCGAGGGAACGAATGGGTTACTAATAAAGAGGGGTATAGCTGGTATAATGGTTACTATGATAATCATGGACAAAGTGTTGAGGGGGATTACGAGACTGGGGTGCGCATGATACTAACAGGCCAGGTATTTACAATCATGAGTAATATAGCAACCAATGATCAGGTGACTGAGATCATTAAAGCAGCAGATAAATATCTTTATAACGAGGCTGTTGGTGGCTATAGGCTCAATACTAATTTTAATGAACTCAAGACAGACTTAGGTCGGTTATTTGGATTTGCCTATGGGCATAAAGAAAATGGAGCTGTTTTTTGTCATATGGCGATTATGTATGCGAATGCTCTTTACCAAAGAAACTTTATCAAAGAAGGCTTTAAAGTTATTAATACACTTTATAAGCATTGTATTGATTTTGAGAAGAGCAGAATATATCCAGGAGTACCCGAATATATCAATGAAAAAGGAAGAGGCATGTATCATTATCTAACAGGTTCAGCAAGTTGGTTAATGTTAACCGTGGTAACTGAGATGTTTGGAGCAAAGGGTGATTTGGGTAACCTAAGCTTTAGACCTAAACTCCTCTTAGAACAATTTAATAAGGAAAATAAAGCTTGCATTGAAATGACGTTTGCAGGAAGAACATTGCAAATAGAGTATTGTAATGCGCTTCATAAAGAGTATCAAAGCTATGAGGTAAAACAAATTCTTATTGATGAAATACCTTATACTTTCAAAAACGATAATCCAGTGATAGAAAGGCAAGATATTGAAGCACTCGATAGTATGAAAGAACATATTATCCAAGTTATTTTAGAATAATAAAAGCTATAGTTGCTCTTATATAAATATCTAAATGTAACAATTTAATAGTTATCAAGATGGAGGAGACACATGTTTACTGTACAGTTAGTAGATGATGAACCTATTGTAAGAGTTGGACTTAGAAAATTAATAAATTGGAAGGAATTAGGATTCGAGGTAATATGTGAATCTAGCAATGGAGAAGAAGCATTACAGCAATTGGAGAGTAATCATATTGATGTTATTATTACAGATATAGATATGCCCATTATGGATGGTATGACATTTATGTCCCATGTACGTAAGAAAGAATGTTCACCAGAAATTCTGATATTAACGGCATATGGTGAATTTAATTATGCGAAAGAAGCTATTAAATATGGGGTGTTAGAGTATATTTTAAAGCCTATTGATGAAGAAGAAATTGTAAAAGTTTTGAAGGGGATTAAGAAAAAGTTAGAAAACAAGCCAAAATACACCCTATCAACTGACGTGTCAGAAAAGAAAAGAGCCTTTTCAAGAGAAAAGGATAAGTTGCTAATTAAATACATGCTGTCTACAGATCAAGAATTCTTTGAAGTATTAGAAAATATAGCAGAAGAAGAGTATGCTTATGGAGAGAAAATCACTATGAATATGAGGTTTTCTTACATATTAGAAGAAATTGTAGCGGAGATAAACAAAAAATTTAGTTATTTAAGCAAACTAGAGGTTATGGAATATTACTTGGACTTTAGTGAATTAGAAAACCTATCAAAAGAAAATCTGATTAATAAATTTAAAGAAAAAATTATCAGGCTATTCAGAATGTTTGAAGAGAGCAGAGTGACGCATAAAGATAATATTATTATGCAAGCCTGCCAATATGTAATTGAGAACATTGATGATGAAATCAATTTAACAACAATAAGTGATAGACTTACTATTAGTAAAAATTACTTCTGCAGACTCTTTAAACAAGAAACAGGAGAAAATTTCCTCAATTTTGTAACACGTATGAAAATGAAAAGAGCACAACTATTGCTTAAAGAGGAGAATCTGAAAGTGTATGAGGTCTGCTATATGCTAGGGTATATGGATACCACTTATTTCACTAGATTGTTTAAGAAATATATACATATGACACCCAGTGAGTATAAAAAGGTGGTGTACGATCAATATGAGTAATAGCAACCCTAAAAGTATTAGTTGGGTGCTCATGAAGAATTATTTGCTGACTATGAGTATATCCCTTCTTTTTGGTGTGTTGTTATTTGAATTTATATTCCAAAAAGAAGTGAATTATAAATTCCAAATAGGGGATACACAGGCGTTAAATACATTTTCATATTTTATCACTAGAGAGTTGATGGAAAATGAACGTGCATCTTCTGGCTTGGTGACAGATGAAATTCTTCAGCACGCTTTAAGCAGTAATCAAACTAATAGTACACAAAGGTTAAGAGCCCTGTTAAAGAAAGTAATTGTAGGGAAAGATAATATACAATCAATACATATAGCAGATCGTAATGGCAATGTTATATCAGAGTATAATGCTCCTGTTTATTCAAAAGATAGTAAAGTTTTTTTAGAACAATTTGATTTAAAAGCAATTGATGAAAAACAGGGAGCTAGCTACTGGGGTATTGGATCCAACACATTGCAAGATAATATGAAACCAACCTTTTATTTGGCAAGAGTAATAAGATCTAAAGAAAAATTAGAACCATTGGGTTACTTGTTTCTTTATCTTGACAATGTAGAGTTTGAACGTGAGTGTAAGAGTATTTTAGATAATATTCACCTTGAGGTTGCTATAAAAGACTCCAAGGGGGAAATTTTTTGTGTTCCGGATACTTCCACATTGTACAAAGCGCAAGACAATATCAACTGGGAGTATGATATATATCATAAGTTAACAATTGAACATAAAAAACATTATTATGTATCACAATCAATGCCCATCCTAGAGGGTCAAATAGTAGGCATGAACATTCAGCCAAGGACTAGTAATAATGTAAGTATTGTTTTAATTTTTGGCATAATCATAAACATTATTTTTATTATTATAGCATCAGTGATAGTTAAAAGAAAAGTCATAGAACCTTTAAAATATATTGCATATATGGCAAGAAAAATTGGTAATGAGGGAAAGCTTGATATTAAATTTGCGATAGAAGAGGGCTATGCAGAAGTATATGATATAGTACAAGCATTATGTGAAATGCTAGGGGAGATTAATATACTTGTAGGCGAAGTGGAAGAAAGAGAAAAACTTCAAAAAGGTTTAGAACTGTCTATTATTAATCACCAAATTAAACCTCATTTTTTATATAATACATTAAATGCAGCCAGCATATTGGTTGCTATAGAAGAAAAAGAAGCAGCCAATGAGCTTATAAAGACTCTTGCAAAATATTATAGAGCTTGTTTAAGCAGAGGGGAAGACAACATAACAATTGAAGAGGAATTACAAATTGTAAATGAATATATTAAGATTACTATCATTAGAAATCCTAACATAGTAGATATACGATACGATGTAGATGAAGAGGTACTAAAACTCAAAATCCCTAAGATTACACTACAGACATTAGTAGAGAACTGTATAAAATATGGTATCAAAAGGATAGGAGAGCCTGTGTGTATTCAACTAGCGATAAAACTTGATGCGAACAGAAAACTTATAAATATTGTGATAGAAGATAATGGTGTGGGGATGCAGCCTGAGATTATTCATAAAGTCATGAGTGGAGAAAAATTAAACATAAAATCAGGATTTGGGCTAAGAGCAGTAATTACAAGATTAATGCTAAATTATGAATTAAAAAATACAAAAGATATTATAGAAATAGATTCAAAGTGTGGAGAATATACAAGATTAACGCTAAAGATTCCCTACAATGAGTAAGAACATCAGGATATTAAACTAAAAGATAATTTTGTTATGTATTATCGTAATTTTGTTAAGTTAAAATTTAGAGATGTAGATTGTATAATTGAATTATAAAATACATAAAAGGAAGGTAATAGTATGAAAAGAAAATTGGCACTTAGTCTTATAGTAGCAATGATTGCTACTAGTTTATTTACAGGATGTGGTAGTAAAAGTAATACAACATCAGCACCAAAATCTGATGAGACAAAAAAGACAGAGGAAGTTGCATCCACAACGGATGATGTAGCAGACAAAACAGTAGTTAATATGTGGATTATGCCTAATAGTGGAACACCAGATGAGGATTTAATGTCAGTTTTAGAGCCTTTTTTAGAAGCTAATCCAGATATTGAGGTTGTACCAACTGTTCTAGATTGGGGTTCAGCTTGGACTAAGTTAACTACCGCAGCAACAAGTGGGGAAGGTCCAGATATTACTCAGCTTGGGACAACCCAAATTGCAGCTATTGCAGCAATGGGAGCTTTGGAAGATCTAACACCTATTTATGATAGATTTGGCGGAGAAGAGGCATTTATACCAGCATCACTTCCAACTACACAAATACTTGGAAGTGGAGAAGAGAGATATGCAGCTCCATGGTTCATCGATTCAAGAGCGTTATTTTATAGAAAAGATATATGTGAGGCTGCAGGCGTAAATCCTGAAACAGATTTTGAAACTTGGGATAGTTTTAAAGTAGCATTAACAAAAATGAAAGATGTAGAAGTAGAGGGTAAAAAAGTACCTGCACTTGGTATGCCAGGTAAAAATGACTGGAATGTTATACATAACTATGCACCTTGGATTTGGGGAGCAGGTGGAGATTTTATTGCAGAAGACAATAAAACAAGCATTGTTAACTCAGAGGCAGCTTATGAAGGTGTTAAATATTATTCAGAACTTGCTATAGAAGGTCTTATGAGTATGTCATCATTAGAAAAGAACTCAGCAGAAATAGAAGCATTATTTAATGCAGGTGAGTTTGCAACCATGTTCTCCGGTGCATATGAAATCGCTACTTTAAGAAGAGAACAACCAGAACTTGCTGAAATGGTAGGGACAGCACCATTTCCAGCAGGACCAAAAGGAAGATTTGCATTTTTTGGTGGTAGTGGTTTAACAGTATTTAAAAATTCAAAAAATAAAGAGGCAGCTTTTAAAGTAATTGAATTTTTAATGACTACAGAGGCACAAGTTGCATACCAAGAACTATGTGGAAATCTACCAACTGTGAATGCAGCTTATGATACAAGTTTTATTAGCGATGAACCAATGCGTGAGGCATTTAAAGAACAATTAGAATCAGGTAAAGCTTATCCATCCGTTGCAGGATGGGGTCCATCTGAAACACTTCTTCAAAAAGGTCTAAGTAATGTATGGGATAATGTTATGGGTGTGTTTGGAGAATATGATCCAGCTATGACGAAAGAATTCTTGGATCAGACAGCAAATGAGTGTACAACAACTTATAGTCAACAATAATAATTAGCAGTTTAAATATGGAAACATCTGCCCTATAACCCTATAGGGCAGATGTTTTCTGAACGGAGGCAGAGAGAGTGGCAAAACATAAAAAAAACAAACAAAGATTCAATGCCGTTAATAAAGGTTTTATCTATCAAATAAAGAAAAATAAGTTGGCTTATGCCCTTATAGCACCAGCTATTTTGGCTATGTTTATTATACATTTTGTTCCGATATTTTCGGGCATATTTATGTCTTTTTTGAAATTAAACCAATTTACACTTAGAAAATTTTTACGAGCACCTTTTATTGGATTAGACAATTATAAAGCGGTGTTATTAGATCCTAATAGTACTATGAGATCAGGCTTCTTAGATGCCCTTAGAAATACAGCGATATTTTCAGTTTCGTGTAGTATATTAGTAATTTCTATAGGTTTATTATTGGCCATATTATTAAATAGGAAGTTTAAGTTTCAAGGTGTTGCAAGAACACTGCTTATGACACCATGGGTAGTACCTTCTTTTGTTGTAGGTTTGCTATGGGGCTTTATGTGGCAGCAAGACGGTATTATTAATAAAATCTTAGTCAATGTATTGCATATATTTCCAGAGGGACCCTTTTGGCTTACCGGACCTAAAGTAATGGTAGCTATTATGATTCCTACCATATGGAGGACAGTTCCATTTGTTATGTTGATGCTTTTAGCAGGACTCCAGCAGATATCAGATGACTATTATGAAGCAGCTCAAATTGATGGAGCGAATGCTTGGCAAAAATTTATACATATTACGTTACCACTTTTAAGATCTGTTTTATCAATACAGATATTAAATGGTATTATTAGCTATGTTTATTCCTTTAATATTGTAGCTATGATGTTTGGGCACGGAGCAGGATTCCCAGGTAAATACGGAGATCTGTTAATGACGAATATTAATCGTAACTCTTTTCAAATATGGCAATTCGGACCAGGTGCAGCGGCTACCGTTATTGTTATGATATGTGTACTAGGATTGGTAGCTGTTTGGTATAAAGTATTTCAAAATGATTTGGTGGTGAATGACTAATGAAAAAATCGAGAATGACACAATATAAAAGAAGAAAAAAATTGATGAATACAATTGGCAATATTATTGTATGGCTATTTGTTTTAGGAGCTATTTTCCCGATTATCTGGATGATTACAACATCATTAATGACACAAGGAGATATTGCAACCGGTACGATTGGCATTCCTAATAATTTTCAAAACTATTTAGAAATGTGGGAGAGTGTTGAGTTTTTTAAATATTTCAAGAATAGTATTATAGTATGTGGTGCAACAACAATTATTGCCCTTTCTATCGCTACATTCGCAGGATATGCTGTAGCAAGATTTAAGTTTCCAGGCTCAAATATCTTTGGAGCAGCAGTATTGGCTACTCAAATGGTTCCAGGTATCATGTTCTTGTTACCGCTTTACCTTATGTTTATTAAAGTTCAGGAAACTTTAGGTATAAGCCTTATTAATACTTATGGAGGGCTTATCATCGTTTATTCAGCCTTTTATATTCCTTTTAGTATATGGATATTGAGAGGATTTTTTGCGGGGATACCAAAAGAGCTAGAAGAGGCAGCTATTATAGATGGTTGTAGTAGATTTGGAGCTTTTATAAAGGTCATATTACCTGTAGCAAGAATAGGGCTTGTAGCAACAGGAATATATATTTTCCTAATGGCGTGGGATGAACTATTGTTTGCATGGGTACTCACAACCACTTCTGAGGTAGCTACTATTCCAGTAGGTATTAGACTTTATGTAGGTAACTATCAGAATAGGTATGATTTACTTATGGCAGCAGGATGTGTAACGACTCTCCCTGTACTTCTCATATTCTTTGGATTGCAAAAACAATTTGTAAGTGGTATGACTGCTGGGGCAGTGAAAGGCTAATGGGTCAGGGATATGGAAGATGATAGAAAAGTAAGTAGAACTATTGTAGGGGTAGTAATTTTTTTAGTGCTAATTTTACTTGCATTATTATTTAAAACCTATTCAAACGTAATGAGAGATGACAAGAATATAACGCAAGATACTAAGAAGAAAACTATAAAAATATGGACCATACATGGTGATCTTGAGACATTACTGAAACAG
>CAZAKD010000036.1:0-3505 GCA_964485435.1 uncultured Lachnospiraceae bacterium | reverse complement strand
AGAATATACAAGGATAACGCTAAAAATTCCTTGTACTTAGTAACAAAACTAATGCAATATATAAACCAATTATTAGTTAAAAGGGGTTGGAGATATGGAAGAAGATAGAAAAGTAAGCAGAATTATTACCGGGGTAATAATTTTTTTAGTCATTCTTTTAGCCGTGTTATTATATGGAATCTATTCGAATCTAACGCAAACTGATAAGGAATTATCATCAGATATTAATAAAAAAACTATAAAAATATGGACCATACATGGTGATCTTGAGACATTACTGAAACAGGTGGTTAAAAAATATGAGTTAGAGCATGAAGATATTAATATTGAAGTGAGTAGTTTTAAAAACGATATTTATCAGTCAACCATTGAAGATGCCGCAGTTACAAATGAATTGCCTGACATATTTTTCACATGGGGATATGGCGTATTAGAAAGATATGTACAGTTAGGATTAGTATGGGATATAACTGATGTCATAAATCAATATGATTTAAAAACTAACATGTTATCAGATAATGTGTTAGAAGGTGTATCCTTTACTAATAGGGAATATGCGATACCTTTATATGGATGGAACTCTTGTTTGTTTGTGAACAAAGAATTGTTTGAGAAATACAATTTACCTTATCCTAAAACTTATGATGAATTCTTATATACCGTGCAATTCTTTAAAGAAAAGGGGATAACACCTGTTGCTGGGAGTTCAAAAGAACCGTGGCTATCTTCTTTGTATTATATGTCTTTAGCATTAGGAGAAGGAGATATACAAGGGGTCTATGACGTAGCTGCAGACAAGACTCAATTTAATACTCTTCAGTTTTATAATGCAGCAAAAAAAATGGACCAGTTGATAACTTTAGAACCCTGGCAAGAGAATTATATGGAAAGTGATGCTTATGATGCAGCATATTTATTTATACAAGGAGAAGCAGCTATGCTTCTATCGGGAAGTTGGGTAGCAGCGTCTATAGAAGCCCCAGATTCTAAAGTTAGTGGAAAGGTAGATGTCATTCCATTTCCTAATGAAGACAGTTCAACAGGAGTAGGAGGCTCTGTGGATGTCTTTGTTATTAACAATAATAGTTCTATTACAAAAGACAGGGAACTTCAAAAAATGTATGTTGAGATTATGCAGGATATGGCCAAATTATCTGTAGAAGAGATGGGAATAGGCCTACCTGTTTATCAGAATCAATTTGTTGATCAAACAAGGTTTCCTACTATGTATAAAGCTACTCAAATAACACCAATAAAAGGTCAACATCCAGCATATGATCAGATCTTCAATAAACAACTAATAGAAGTCTATTATGACAATTTAACACTTCTTTTTAATAAGGAAATAGATGCAGAAGAATTTATAAAAAAACTATCAGAATAAACTTAACAAGAATTATAATGAGAGGATGGTAATCATAAAAACGAAAAAGATGATGATTATACTATTAGCTACTGGTATGATTTTATCAGGATGTGGAAACGTTCAAAATAGCCAAGAAGATATACTAAAGAATAATGAAAAAAATTCTGAAGAGGGAGGAATGAAAGGAATGAATGTGGAAAACTTAAATGGGTCAGTTGCTTTAGAATTAGAGTTTGACCAGCATGAGGATGGTCAAATGGAGAAAGCGAATGGCTGGACCAATGGGCATATGTTTGATTGTACATGGAGAGCAGATAATGTGACTTTCGAAAATGGAAGCATGTTTCTTAAAATAGATCAAGATGAAGAAAATGCCCAGCCCAAATGGTCTGGAGGAGAATATCGAACACAGGAAAGATATTCCTACGGAATGTATGAAATACGAATGAAGCCTATTAAAAATAATGGAGTGGTTTCCTCGTTTTTTACCTATACAGGACCTAGTGATAATAATCCTTGGGATGAAATAGATATTGAGTTTTTAGGTAAGGATACGACAAAGGTACAATTCAATTACTTTACAAATGGAGTGGGTGAACATGAATATGTACATGACTTGGGATTTGACGCCGCAGAAGCGTTCCATGACTATGCTTTTGAGTGGCGAAAAGACGCTATTACCTGGTACGTAGATGGTATTCCTGTACATAAAGCAACAGAGAATATTCCACAGACACCAGGGAAAGTTATGATGAATGTGTGGCCTGGCATAGGTGTAGACGGATGGTTAAATGCCTTTGATGGTATGGTACCTCTTAAAGCTGAATATGATTGGATGAGAGTCACACAGTATGATATGGAGTAATATCCTTTCGAAGAAAAAAGGGGACGGGGGTTGAGTGATTGGGGACGGGGCTTTATGCAAAAAGCCCCGTCCCCAATCACTCAACCCCCGTCCCCTTCATCTACCCAAGTAACCAGTGGATAACATCATTAATGGTACGTCCCCAAAAATCCCAATCATGAGCCCCAGCACTCTCTACATAAGTAAGAGGAATATTATGTTTCAAAAGAAAATCACGGTAGGATCTATTAGAATCCAATAAAAAATCTTCTGTTCCAATTGTCATATATATCTGTGGAATCTCAACATTATCATGTATTAAGTGTTCCATTAAAGCATGATAATCTTTATCACTACCGGTAATAGCATCTAGATCCCCAAACACAGCCTGAAAATAGCTTTTATTATGGGTAATAGAAGGCATTGCATCTGAACTGCTAGCGATATTATCTAAGATAAGGGCAGCAGAAAGCATAGCAATATATCCAAAAGTGTTATGATGCTTTAAACCATTTACTAAGGCACCATAGCCACCCATAGATAGTCCACCAATAAAAGTGTCTTCCCTTTTATCAGATAGATGAAATAATTTCCTTGTTATATCTACCAATTCATCACCAATAAAATCCCCGTATTGAAAACCAGCAGCAGGACTATTTACATAAAAATGATTATCTCCAGAGGGCATAATCACAGCAATATTATGCTTGGATGCAAGAGTCTGAATATTAGTGCCTGATAACCAGTCCATGCAATTACCGAAGATACCGTGAAGAAGGTAAAGTGTTTTAAAAGGTTTCTGCATGGGTTTCTTTTCTTGAGTGAAATCAGTATTGTCTACTGGTAATATTGCAGTGACTGGTATAGTCCGCATTAAACTTGTTGAGAAAAACTCAAAATGAACATAAGCCATAGAATATCTCCTTTGTATATAAATATTATAAAAACTAATTATATTATAGCAAATATAATTAGACTGTCAAAATCCAATTATCATATTGACAAAGTTGTAAACAAGTGATAATTTATAATTACGCAACCGGTTGTCTGGTAAAATATTATGATTCAATAATGGGAGGTTAACGATGGAGAAGAGACACAAAGAATGTAATAAGCGAATCATAGCAATCGTGATTGTTATGATTACACTATGTAATCTATGGTTGGATGGGTCACCACGTTCTATGGCAGAGACTACAGTAGAGCCATATGAGATTAGGATTGAAAATGGGGACTTTGAAACAGGTGATATTACTAATTGGGAAGTTACTTATCCAGTAATAGCTGAGACTTGT
>CAZAKD010000035.1:0-12048 GCA_964485435.1 uncultured Lachnospiraceae bacterium | reverse complement strand
CCTCGACGCGTCAGGTACCGTCCCCAACTCATAAAGTACCGTCCCCATTTGTTATAGATATTTTCTTTTTTATATGATACAATATAAGGGCAATAAATAAAAATATTATAATCATAATTAAAGGAGGAGAAATATGTTAAATGAACAAATTGTAGCTTTAATTAACGATCAAATTAATAAGGAATTCTACTCAGCATATTTATATTATGATATGGAAAATTACTATGCAGATGAAGGTTTAGATGGATTTGCTAATTGGTTTAATGTGCAGGCTCAAGAAGAGATGTCTCATGCCCAATTATTTGCAGATTATTTAAAATTTAATGGAGATAAGGTGGTTCTTCAAGCAGTTGCAAAACCAGATATTATATTTAATAATTTTAAAGATCCCCTGGTGAATTCCCTTAGTCATGAGCAATATGTTACAGCATCTATACATAATATATATGCTGCTGCAAGTGATATAAAGGATTTTAGATCAATGCAATTCCTAGACTGGTTTGTTAAAGAACAAGGGGAAGAAGAGAAGAATGCAGACGATTTAATTAAAAAATATGAGTTATTTGCTTCTGATTCAAAAGGATTATATATGTTGGATAATGAATTAGGAACGCGTGTTTATACAGCACCTTCCCTTGTATTGTAATTATAAGAGTTAGATATTAATAAAGTAGTATGGGGAAGATCTCCTCATACTACTTTATTTCTACATTCACAACCACATATTATGACAAAGCCATACAGAATTCCAATCCACTCCTTTGACTAATTTCCAAAGGGGTAGTTCAAATGCTTCAGATACCTTAACCAAACTTGCTAAGGTTGGCTCTTGCTTTCCCTGTTCAATAGCACGAATAAATGATTCGGATAGACCAGCCAGTTCAGCCAAGTTCTTCTGACTATAATTAAAATGAGTTCTCAGACACTTAATAGTCTTTATTAGGTCATTCATATACATCTCTTTTGATTGCTGTTGATGTACAAAAGCAACAGTGTTTTGAGATGTTTCATCTGGAGTGAGTTCTTTTAGTAAATAATACGGTTTAATTTTAAGAGCGATGGAAAGTTGATATACCTTCATAATAGAAGGATTGCGCTGTCCTTGCTCTAGTTCTGCAATATATGTTCTATGAATGACTGTATCTGTACTTAGTTTTTTTTGTGAGAAATGCCGTTGCTTTCGGTAATATGTCAAATTGAAACTTAAAATATCAAGATAAAGATCAGACATTAATTATTTCACAGCTCCCATCTTTCATGGGTGATGCCCTTAGGATCGATTAGTTTATAGTAAGTGTGTTTAAAGTCATGGTATAAATGATTTAGTGCTTGTTTATTAATTCTACATGATGTAAGTTGACGCTGATAATAAAGAGCTAAAGATTGAAAATCTATGGCCTTTAAATTAACAGTGGCTTTACTAGTAACGATACAATAGACATTATTTAGAGAAGGAAACAGATCAGGACGTGGAAACAGATAGCAATAGGGGAACAATTTTCTAATAAAGAAGTCATATACACTGATATACCGCTGTAATATTCTTCGTATGTAGAATTTGTTTGAGCTAAACCGATATGGCTTTTGAGGTCTAGTAATTGGAGGGATGGTATGTTGCCATTTAATTTTTGATCAATATTATTCATCAATTCAAAGCGAACATGTCTCTCGTTTTTTTCTATTGTAAACGATAACGAATCTAGAATAGTTTTCCGCTTTTGACCAAGTAAGGTAGCTGTATTGATGTTAGAAGCTACCTTTTTCATTGTATCCAATCAGTATCACTTCCTTTTTTTGCATTCTATTTTATGCAAAGTATATCATATTCAAGAATGTAAAGAAAGTATAAAAAATGACATGATTTTCAAGTTGTTTTTAGTGATTTTTATCTTTTACTCTATTATTTATCTCTTTTATTCTTTTGAAGCCATTTATGGAGTTCATATTTATGTTTAAAACTTAATTGCTTAATGTCACGTAATAGATTAATATCTTCTTTGGTCATGTAAGGAGGAATGTCTGAAAGCACATCAATATCACCCAATAGATAACCTATGGGAACATTAAATAATTTTGCAATATGTTCTATCATTTCAATACTTGGCTCTCTATAATCATTCTCATAATTGGAATAAGTACTTCTTCCGATTTGCAATATAGATGCAACTTCAGATTGAGTCATTCCTGCATTTTCTCTTAATAAAATCAATCGTTCTGATAATATGGACATTGCTTAACTTGCCTCCATGGGTATAACCTATATGATTTTAATTATAGCAAAAATCACAGTATTACTTTGGGAATGACACGAAATGAATCAATACTGCAAAGGCTAAAAGTAAGAGATTCTTAAGGAAAAGCATAGGCATTAGTAAGAAATCTTTAGTACGATATTATTGGTAAATTATGTTCGGAGGGGAGATGAGAAGTTACGAATGGAAAGAGAAAAGGTGATTGAAGTAAAGAATGTAGTGAAAATATATAGGATGGGTAGTGAAAAAATATATGCAGTAGATGATGTGAGCTTTGACATATATAAAGGAGAATTCTGTTGCTTGTTAGGAACATCTGGTTCAGGTAAATCTACCTTATTGAACCTGATGGCAGGAATTGAGAAACTCACAAGTGGCGAGATTATGATTAAAGGGAAGAAGATTCATAAGATGAATGAAAATGGTCTTGCTAGATTTCGACAAAGATATCTCGGTTTTGTATTCCAATCTTATAATTTAATGAATTCTATGACTGCATTAGAGAATGTGGAATTTCCACTTATTTTTAAAAGAGTTTTACCTAAGAAGAGAAGAATGCTTGCTAAAGATACACTTAAAAAAGTTGGACTTAGTAATAGAATCAATCATAAGCCCAACGAGATGAGTGGTGGACAACAACAAAGAGTAGGTATTGCTCGTGCATTTGTATCAAAGCCAGAGATTGTATTTGCAGATGAGCCTACAGGTAATCTTGATACTAAGACTGCAATGGAAGTTATGTCATTGATTAAAAGCATGTCTAGGGAGAATCAACAGACCATTGTAATGGTAACCCATGATAGAAGATTGGCTGAATATGCCGATAAAGTAATTAATATTCTTGATGGTAAGATTCAATCTGTAAATTTAAATGATGCTAAAGTTGAAGTTCAGACTAACGAACCATTGGATAATAATATAGAAAATAATGAATAAAAGTGATATAGGAGAGGAAGAGGTTAGAGATGATGATGATATTTCAAAGAAAAACGAGATTAAGACTCTTAGCAATTCTAATAGCAACTTTGCTGTTTCAAAGTATAGGTGTGATTCCTGGGGTGAATTATACAGTGCTTGCAGACGTTGAGAATACACCCGTTGACGCCAAATTGTTTTTGGCTAAGACCATGGCAACTATTGAAGCTCAGCCAAGCGAAAAAGTACATATCTCTGTTCCAATTAAAGCAAATCAAAATATAACTAACCCATATGTATCTGTAGATGTTGGTGATGGGCCTATAACATTAGTATCAGATGTGGTACTAACAAGGGAGAATTATACTGGAGATATTCTATCTGTGGGCCAATATGAGATAACTAATGTAGAATTTGATATTGCAATTAAAGATACTTCAAAGTCAGGTAGATATCAGTTAAAACTTAGTATGTCAGGGTTTGTTAGTGCTGATAACGGTAGTGTGTACACAGAAGGTATTACTTTGGATAGACCAATTGTGGTTAAAGTTGCTAGTGAGAAAACGAAGCCGAGTTTAAACGTATATAATCTTGTTGTGCCTGACGAGATCAAGGCTGGAGATGAATTCGTTGTTAACTTTAGTCTGAAAAATGAAGGTCAACTAAGCGCTAGAAAAACTACAGTAACGGTAGATGGTTTAGCTTCAGATGGTGTAATACCTAGGTTTACTAAGTCTAGAATTGATTTAGGAGATATTATAGAAAGTAATAGCTCTAAAGTATCCCTCCCCCTCAAGATTGCAGATGGAGTGGTGACAGGTTATAAATCTCTTACGGTTAAAGTAGCTTATGTAGATAATGATGGAGTAGAGTATAGCCTAGATATACCTCTATTTCTTAATATTATTGGGAAAGATGGAGTATCAGATAGTGAGCCTGATCTATTGATATCCGATGTAAATCAAAGCGTAAGTTCCCCTTTGGCTGGTGGAAATGTAACGGTATCCTTCTTTTTAGAGAATAGAAGCGATATGGATGTGAAAGAGATTAAGTTAACTCCAACGAATCTAACCAATGCTAATTTTAGTCCTGTAGATTCTGACCCATACCAATATATAGAGGTTCTCGGTGCAGGAGTTAAGAAAAAAGTTAGTATGAAGCTGAAAGTATCAAAAACAGTAGTAGAAGGACTGAATGAATTAGACATTAATTATACATATAAGGATTCAAATAATAAATTATATGGGCCTATATCAGCCAAATTATTTGTATTAAATGTATCCAACCCAGAAGAAGACGGAAGTACTCCTAAGCTTATTATCAGTGATTTTAGTACCAGTGAAGAGAACCTAAAAGCTGGAGGGACATTTGATTTTAATTTTGATGTGCGTAACACCAATAATAAATATAGTGCAAAGAATATTAAAGTGACATTATCTTCTACAGAGAATGTATTCTCAGTAACAAAAGGAAGTAATAGTTTCTATATATCTGCCATTGCACCAGGTCAGACTGAAAAGAATACCATGAATCTAAAAGTGAAATCAGACTCTGTTACAAAAGCATATCCAATCGAGATTAAGTTTGAATATGAATATGATGATATGCCTAAATCTACGGATGGGACTGTAGCACCAGGAGTAACTGTAACAGAAGTAATAAACCTACAGGTTATGGAGAATGCAAGACCAGTTGTAAGTAATATTATGTTTGGGTATGGCGAACCTCCTACTGTAAATACGTCAACATCATTGAATTTTGAGTTCTATAATTTAGGAAAGTCAGTACTTAGCAATGTTACAGCAAAGATAGAAAGTACAGATTTTATGAGTTCAAGTACCATGTTATTTATCGGTAATGTAGAAGCAGGATCGGGAGATTTCTATGAGATGGAGATAACTCCTATGATTGAAGGATTAGGAAAAGGTAATTTAATTATTTCCTATGAAGACAGTAATGGGGATACTATTGAAGTTCCAACACCATTTGAAACTACAATCAATCCAATGCCTGTCTTTAATCCAGAAGATGATATGGGAATGATGCCAGAGATGCCTATGGCGAAGGAAGCTATTATTAACACTCCTTTATTTATTGTTATTCTAATTGTCTTGTTTCTGATTGCTATTCCAGTTGGAAGGAAAGTAACCATTGGACTATATAAGAAGAAACTACATAGAGAAGAAGAGAATTCATTATAGGAGGGGAAAAGAATGAAAGTAATTGAATTAGCAACTGCAGAGGTTATGGTAGATGATATGTACATGGGTGATGAATATATGCAAGGGGATATGACGGGTACAACAGTGAAAGATCCACTTTTATCAAGTTGGCCTGCTGTAATCGGAATATCCTGTGGTGTAGTCATCCTTGGTTTAGCAATCGGAGTCTTACTTGGAAGGAAGAAGATAAAAAAGGGGATAGAACTCTATGAGGATAATTGATTTAATTCGAATGGGTATTAAGAATTTAAGTCGCAGAAAGGCAAGAACAGCTTTAACTGTAATCGGAGTAGTAATAGGTACTTTATCAATAGTAATTATGATATCTATTGGAATAGGTATGAATACTAGTTTCCGAACACAAGTTATGGAGTTGGGTTCCTTAACCACAGTAACGATTCAGAAGAATGCTGCAATATTTGATAAAGATGGAAACTATGTTAATTCCAAGGAACAGACAATGGATGAGAACCTAGTGAATCAGATTAAGGGAATCAAGCATGTTAAGGTAGTGTCACCAGTATATTTAAAAAGTGGTGTTATGTATTCTGGTAAATATCGTAATGATTTTCAGCTTTATGCTATGGATCAACAAGCCTTTGCAGAGTTTGGTTTTCCTGCATTAACTTATGGAACAATGCCTTCTGAAACAGATAAGGAAGTGTTAATTGTTGGTTCAGATATTAGTCAGAATTTCTATAATCCATCAAGTCGAATGTATGAGCCTAAGACAATTGATTTTTCAAAGGATAAGATTAATTTGTCATTCAACAGTTGGGAATATCAAATGGACCCCAATAAGAAGGAAAAGAAGATTCCTTGGAAAAGCTTTGCTGTAATGGAAAAGAGTAATAGTGAATATGACTGGGCTTGTTATATTGACCTAGACATATTTATGAAGCATTACAAAGACTATATAAAGCTGTTAAAACCTGAAGATCGAAAAAAAGCTGAAAAGGCAATGAGGAACTATGATCAGATTAAAATTAATGTAGATAATATTAAAAATGTTGAGAAAGTTCAAGAGGCGATTACTGAATTAGGATTTGCATCAGAAAGTTTGAATATGTATCTTAAACCTATGGAACAAACATCTAAAATGATGCAACTGGTTCTAGGTGGAGTAGGAGCTGTCGCAATGTTAGTGTCAGCAATTACAATTGCCAATACAATGGTTATGTCAATCTATGAGAGAACGAAAGAGATTGGAGTTATGAAAGTACTTGGATGTATCATTGGTGATATTAAAAGGTTATTTCTATTTGAAGCAGCGATGATTGGACTTTTTGGAGGGATCATTGGTGTAATTGTTAGCTATATTGCGTCGTATTGTATCAATAAGTTTGGTGCGCCAATATTTTCTTCCATTATGAACAATGGGATGTACCAAACAGAAGTTTCTAAATTTTCAATCATTCCTATCTGGTTGCCTATATAGGCAGCAGGATTTGCAATGACGGTGGGAATTATCTCAGGATATTATCCTGCCAAAAGGGCAACAAAGATTAGTGCTATTGAAGCGATGAAGTCTGAATAGGCTTTGGGGACGGTACCTAACGCGTTAGGTACCGTCCCCAAAGTGCATGTTGATAATATTCCGAAAGTAGGATATAATTTTCCACAGATAGTTAAAGTCAGAATACACGTAGGAGTGATAGAATGAGTAAAATTAGAACAAGGTTTGCCCCAAGTCCAACAGGAAAAATGCATGTTGGTAATTTAAGAACAGCGTTATATGCTTATTTGATTGCAAAACATGAGGGTGGAGACTTTTTATTAAGGATAGAGGACACGGATCAAGAGAGATTCATGGAAGGTGCGTTAGAGATTATATATCGTACTTTAGAGAAGACAGGATTGGTTCATGATGAAGGTCCAGATAAGGATGGTGGATTTGGTCCTTATATACAAAGTGAACGTCAGGCAAGTGGCCTTTATCTTGAGTATGCTAAGGAATTAGTGAAGAAGAAAGAAGCATATTATTGTTTTTGTACTAAGGAACGATTGGAACAACTAAAAGGTGCCCAAGCCACTGAAGAAGGGAAAGAGATTGCCAAATATGACAAACACTGTTTACATTTATCAGAGGAAGAGGTAGAAGCGAATCTAGCAGCTGGAATACCGTATGTCATTCGTCAGAACAATCCAACTGAGGGGACAACAAGCTTTACAGATGTTATATTTGGAGAGATTACAGTTGATAATGAAGAATTAGATGATATGATTTTAATGAAATCAGACGGCTACCCAACTTATAACTTTGCAAATGTTGTAGATGATCATCTCATGGAGATTGCTCATGTAGTACGTGGAAATGAGTATCTGTCTTCTACACCAAAGTATAATCGCCTATATCATGCTTTTGGATGGGAAGTTCCTGTCTATGTACATTGTCCTATTATTACCAATGAAGAGCATAAGAAATTGAGTAAACGCTCAGGACATTCCTCTTATGAAGACCTATTAGACCAAGGATTCTTAACTGAAGCCATCGTGAACTATGTTGCATTATTAGGCTGGAGTCCGTCTAATAATGAAGAGATATTTACTTTAGAAGAACTTGTGAAAGAATTCGATTATACACATATTAATAAATCTCCAGCTGTATTTGATATGATGAAATTAAAATGGATGAACGGTGAATATATAACCAAGATGGATAATGAATTATATTATGATATGGTTCTTCCTCAAATAAAAGAAGTGATTAAGAAAGATTATGATCTGAAAAAGATTGCAGATCTTGTAAAAAGTAGAATTGAAACATTTCTAGATGCAAAGGAACTAATTGATTTCTTTGAAGAGCTACCAGAATATGATAGTTCTATGTATACTCATAAGAAAATGAAGACCAATGAAGAGACTTCCCTAGAAGTATTAAAAGAGCTACTTCCGATTTTTGAAGTACAGGAAGATTATAACAATGATTCATTGTATCAAGCATTAGTTCAATATGTACAAGAGAAAGGCTGTAAAAATGGATATGCTATGTGGCCAATTCGTACAGCAGTATCTGGTAAAGCTACTACTCCTGGTGGGGCAACTGAGATTATGGAGATTCTGGGAAAAGAGGAATCATTGAACCGTATTCGTAAAGCGATTGAGAAATTAAGTTAGGATAATATATATGAATTATAATGTATCACAAGAAAAAGCAATAAAACACGGCAAGGGTCCTATGTTGGTCCTTGCCGGTCCTGGCTCTGGGAAAACATTAGTAATTACTAGACGGACCAGGAACCTTATTGAAGAGTATGGAGTGGACCCAAGGAATATACTTGTAATTACATTTACCAAAGCTGCAGCAGATGAGATGAAAGAAAGATTCCAAAAGCTAATGGGAGGACGACACTACCCTGTTAATTTTGGAACATTTCATGCTATATTCTTTACAATACTAAGATATGCTTATCAATATACAGCCAATAATATTATTAGAGATGATGTAAAGAAGCAATTTCTAAGAGAGAGTATTGAGAAGCAAGAATTAGAGATTGAGGATGAAAAAGACTTTCTAAATGGAATTGAAAGTGAGATCAGCCTTGTAAAAGGAGAGAGGATCAATCTTGAACATTACTACTCCATTAACTGTGCAGAGGATGTATTTCAAAAGATCTATAAGGAGTATGACGATCGGTTAAGAAGAGCAAACCTTCTTGATTTTGACGATATGCTTGTATATTGTTATGAATTGTTAATAGAGAGACCAGATATTCTGAAAATATGGCAGAAAAAGTATCAGTACATTCTTATAGATGAATTTCAGGATATTAATAAGATACAATACGATATTATACAATTATTGGCTCAGCCAGAAAACAATCTATTTATCGTAGGAGATGATGACCAATCTATATATCGCTTCAGAGGAGCGAAACCTGAGATTATGCTTCATTTTGAAGAAGACTACAAAGATTGCAAAAAGGTGTTATTAGATATTAATTACCGTTCTACGGCTAAAATTGTTGAGGCTGCAAAGCGGGTTGTTAAGAATAATCAGAATCGATTTTCTAAGAATATCTCAACCATTCATTCAGAAGGGGAAGAGATCTATCTTAAGACATTTAAAGAGTTAAAACTGGAGAATCAAGCTATTGTGGACGAGATTCTAGCCTATCATTCCAAAGGAATCCCATTATCTGAGATTGCTATATTGTTCCGAACCAATACCCAACCGAGAGCCTTGTTAGAGAAATGTATGGAATATAATATTCCCTTTAAGATGAAAGACTCCATGCCAAATATCTATGAGCATTGGATTGCCAAAAATCTAATGGGGTATATTCGATTTGCTCTGGGTCAAAGGGAAAGAGGGATATTTCTTCAGATTGCAAATAGGCCTAAGCGCTATATTAGCAGAGAGAGTCTATCAGAGCCCATAATTGATATGAAACATCTAAAAGAATATTATAGTGACAAAGATTGGATGATTGAACGAATTGAGAAGCTAGAATATGATATACAGATGTTAGAGAAAATGAATCCCTATTCTGCAATTAATTATATTAGAAAAGGTATTGGATATGAAGATTATCTGAAAGAGTATGCAGACTACAGAAGGATTAAGGTAGATGAGCTATATGAGGTGTTAGATGAGATCCAGGAAAGTGCAAGGGATTATAAAACTTACGAAGAATGGTTTGTGCATATTGATGAGTATGCTGAAGAACTAGCTGAGCAGGCAAGGCGCCAAAAAGAAAATAATGTAGATAGTGTTACTATGACCACGATGCATTCATCTAAAGGCTTAGAGTTCCAAGTGGTATATATTATTGATGCCAATGAAGGTATAACGCCTCACCATAAGGCGATTTTAGAAGCTGATTTAGAGGAAGAAAGACGAATGTTCTACGTGGCAATGACAAGAGCGAAACAGTATCTACATATATACTCTGTTCAAAATAGATACAATAAAGAGTTGGATTTATCTAGATTTGTAGGAGAGATTCTTCTAGATACTGAAGAATTAAAGGAAGATTCAGTTATTGAACATAAGATGTATGGAAAAGGTCAGATTCAAAAGAATGAAAATGGGAAATTGTCTATATATTTTTATAATATCAAGAAAGTAAGATTATTGGATCTTAATTTTTGTTTGAATCATCATCTTCTTACAATTGTTAAGGAAGATTAAAAAATGGCTATTCACCATCTGTGTGAATAGCCATTTCTGCTAATCATTATTCTTCGTCATCAAGTATCTCGTCGAATTCTTCATTATCTAGTAATTCATCGAATGCGTCAGCCACTGCTTCGTATTCGTCATCATCTTCAATATTTTGAAGTTCAAGTTCATCATTTTCAAGTTGGTTAAAACGATATAAGAACACTTCGCCTTCTTCTTCGTCATTCTCTTCCATTGGTACTAAAGCAATATATTGTTGCTCGCCAACTGGAAAGATTGTTAAAACAGCACATTCTAATTCTGTACCATCATCTAAAGTCAAAGTTACAGTCATTTCTTCACCATGGTCATGTCCACAGTCACAGTTGTGATCATGCATATGTTCGCTCATGAATCTACCTCTTTTCATATTATATTTATTACAATATGACTGTAACAGAAACAAGAATAAAAAGCAACAAAAATGGAAAAAACTTAATTCTTTTTTATAATATAAAAAATATATAGAAAAAGTTATAAATAATATTGACTTTCTCCTAAAATAGAATAGAATTAGTAAGTATAAAACTTTTAGATTAGAAGAGAGGAGAAACATTCAGTGGTTACAACCAATGCTAATGATAGCAGACCAAGAGAAAGCAGTGGCAAAGAGGCCGGAGCAAGAGAAAACAATTATCAATCGAGAGGAAATCGTGAGAATAGTTACACGAAGCGGGAATCTAAACCTTATAATGGTGAGGGCCGAGAGAAAAGACCTTATAACAAAGAAGGCGGACAGAGCAGACCTTATAACAAGGAAGGCGCACAGAGCAGACCTTATAACAAGGAGGGCGCAACGAGTAGACCTTATAACAAGGATGGTGCACCGAGTAGACCCTATAACAAGGATAATCGTGAGAAAAGACCTTATAATCGTGAAGAAAGACCTGGTACCGGCGGTGGTTATAACAAGGATGGAAGAACTGGAGGATTTAAAAGTAGAGATAACAGAAATAATGGTTACAATGGCTATAATAAAGACAATGATAATGATGGTAATGAGAATAGATTTGGAAAAGGCAAAGGCGTAAAAGATAACGCAAAATCTGCCTCTAAAGATAAAGAACAACAGCCAGACAAGTTCGAAACAATGCGTAGACTTGAGAAAGAAAAAAAAGCTATGCAAAAGAAGAAAGAAGAAGCAAGCAAGAAAGTTGAAAAAGCGAATAAGCCTCAACCAAAGCAAAAGCGTCCTAACAATATTGATTGGACGAAAGGTTATGCCAATGGTTTATACGGCGACGATGATGAAGACTATACAATGTACTTATAATAAGCAATGTGATAAGGCATCCTGATGGGTGCCTTTTTCGTGACTTTTTATAGATAATCTGATATGATAGAAAAGTATGAAAAGTGACTTGGGTGACACAATGATAAGGAAGTAATTATGTATCGCATAGATGGAAATATAGTTAAAATATCAGTAAGAAATCTAGTGGAATTCATTATGAGGTCTGGGGATATTGACAATAGATATGGTCATAAACGCCAA
>CAZAKD010000034.1:8608-12049 GCA_964485435.1 uncultured Lachnospiraceae bacterium | reverse complement strand
TCGTATATAGTATAGCTATATTTGCGAAGCAAATCAACAGCTTGAACAGATGATTTCTTGTCATAGAACTCGATTCTTAACACACCATCTTGAAATTCTCGATTATGTATAATGCCAATATTTCGTATACTAATGTGATTGCTGGCAAGAATGGTGGCTATGGTTGCGATTGCACCCGCTTCATCAATAATATCAAGATAAACCTCGTGAACTCGGTCTAGAATCCCGATTGAAGCTGTAGGTAGGCTGTCACGATAATCTTTCGCTATATCAAAGAATTCATAGAGATATTCTTCTACATCCTTATTATCTTCTGATAAAGTATGAGACATCTGCTGAAGTAGTTGGATATATCGATCCAAGAATTCTTTAATGCTAGATGAATTGGTTAAACAGATATTTTGCCACATAACTGGTGAAGAAGAGGCAATTCGGGTAATATCACGAAAACCCCCTGCTGCTAGAGCGCGCATCTTGCCCTCTTTGTCATCACTATTACGGATTAGGTGAACCAAACTTGCTGCAATAATATGAGGTACATGACTTATTGCGGCTACAGTATCATCATGTTCTTTTGCATCCAAGACAACTGGAATTCCACCTATTTGTTCAACAAGATGATATAATGTGTTAACCTGTTCCTTAGAAACAAGAGATGCTGGAGTTAAGACATAATAAGCATTCTCTAAAAGTTTAGCATTGGCATTAGAGTATCCAATCTTTTCAGATCCAGCCATTGGATGTCCACCAATAAAATTGCCTTCCATACCTTGGTTCTTTATCTCTTGATATATGTTACCTTTTACACTTCCTACATCAGTAAGGATGCAAGTAGGTTTTATAATATATTTTAATTCTTTTAAATATTCAAGATTCGTTAATACAGGTGCACATAAGAAGATAAGATCACAAGTAGAAAAGCTACCATCTAGCTCAGAACAGATCTCGTCTATCACGTTATCTTCTAATGCTGATTGTAAGCTGGTATTGGGTTGGGGTGAATAGTAATTATATGCGAGGATTCTATATTCACTATATTGTTCTCGAATGGCTTTAGCAATGGAGCCACCAATTAAACCAAATCCAACAAATCCAATAGTCATGTTGTTCATACCATATCCTCCTAGAATACCTTACCCATGAGTGTTGCAAAAGGTCTAATCTCATTACATAGTTCGTCAAACTGTTCAAAAGTTAAAGATTGTGGACCATCAGATAGAGCACAAGATGGATTAGGATGAGTTTCAATCATTAAACCATCTGCACCTGCAGCAATAGCACTCTTAGCTAGAGGCTTGACATAAGCTCTAACTCCGGTTGCATGGCTTGGATCTACAATGATAGGTAGATGACTTTTTGCTTTAATAACAGGAACAGCACTAATATCTAAAGTGTTTCTAGTAGCAGTTTCAAATGTTCGGATTCCCCGTTCACACAAGACCACATTAGGATTACCTTCAGCTATAATATATTCAGCAGCATTCAACCATTCTTCAATAGTTGCACTTAATCCACGCTTAAGAAGTACAGGCATTCCAGACTTTCCTGCTTCTTTTAGTAAATGAAAGTTTTGCATATTACGTGCGCCGATTTGAAGCATATCAACGTATTTTACAGCTGCTTCGATTGCAGATTGGCTAGTAACTTCACAAACAACAGCAAGTCCAGTTTCTTCTTTTGCAGCTTTCATAAACTGTAGCCCTTCCTCTTCTAATCCTTGGAAGGCATAAGGTGATGTACGAGGTTTATATGCACCACCTCTAAGAATCTGGGCACCAGATTTTTTTATAGCATGGGCTGTCTCTAATACTTGTGCTTTGCTTTCAACGGCACAAGGACCAGACATAACAACGAGAGAGGAGCCACCAATCTCTACATTACCGACTCTAATAATAGAAGAGGTAGGATGGAACTTTCTATTACTTAATTTGTAGCTTTCTGTTACTATAACGATTTTATCAACATCCTCTGCAATCTCAAGATTTTGGCCCTCTAGCTGACTCTTGTCTCCTACAACACCAATTATTGTGACTTCTTTTCCATCAGATAGATGGGCTTGCAATCCATGGTGCTCAATAATATTTATTATGTTACGTATGGAAGTTTCCTTCGCTTGTGGTTTCATTACAATAATCATATTCATACTCCTCATGTATACAGTAATATTACTGTAGTTATCTTTTTGTTATATAGGTTTGAATATTATAACTCATAATATTTTCACTGTCAACACGTCATAGCTTTAAAGTTTAACAATTTAAAGCGAAAGAGAGATGCAGAAACATAGTTATACTCAGGCAAAATTACATTAAAAATGTCAGATTATAATGAAATAATCTACGAATAGACAAATAGTTAATTTGGAAGTTTAAATTTAATTGTTTATTTCATATAAAATGCTTGTATGTTATGAGAAATTTTAGTAAAATATATGCATGGGAAAAGAAAACCAAATAAACCCCAAATAACTATATGGAGGAAAAAGTATGAATGTTTACACTTCAGAACAGATTCGTAATGTTGTATTGTTAGGGCACGGCAGCTGTGGTAAGACTACATTAGTCGAAGCCATGGCATATACTCAAGGTATCACAAAGCGTCAAGGTAGGGTTGAAGAAGGTAATACAATTAGTGACTTTGATAAAGAAGAAGCCAAAAGACTTTTTTCAATCAGTACATCAGTAATTCCTATTGAATGGGAAGATGTTAAGATTAATGTACTAGATACACCAGGTTATTTTGATTTTGTAGGTGAGGTAGAAGAAGCATTAAGCGTTGCAGATGCAGCAGTGATTGTAATATCAGCGAAAGCAGGAGTTGAAGTTGGTACGATTAGAGCTTGGGAATATTGTGAGACGTATCATCTTCCTAGAATGTTTTTTGTAACCGATATGGATGATGATAATGCAAGTTATAGAAAAGTAATTGACAAATTAACAGAATTATATGGTAAGAAAATAGCGCCATTCCATTTACCAATTAGAGAGAATGAGAAATTTGTTGGTTTTGTGAATGTGGTTAAGATGGCAGGAAGAAAGTTTACTAATATGAGTAATTATGAAGAATGTGATATTCCAGATTATTCAGAACATAATCTTGTCCAATATAGAGAGATTCTACTTGATGCAGTAGCAGAAACTAGTGACGAATTAATGGAGAAGTATTTTTCAGGAGAAGAATTTACTCAGGAAGAGATCTCCCTTGCTTTAAGAAATAATGTAATAGATGGTACTATTGTTCCGATTCTTATGGGTTCTGGCCTTCAATCTCAGGGAACCACAATGCTAATGCAAGCGATAGAAAAGTATTTCCCATCACCAGTAAAACTTGAAGTAGTAGGAACGAATGCAAAGACAGAAGATGTATTTGAAGCTAATTATAATAAGGACCTTCAAATACATCTTCTGTCTTTGCATTCGTTCCTACTACTTCAAGTTTAAC
>CAZAKD010000034.1:0-8598 GCA_964485435.1 uncultured Lachnospiraceae bacterium | reverse complement strand
GTGTATTTAAGACAATTGCAGATCCATTTATAGGAAAGTTTTCATTGATTAAGGTTTGCTCTGGCATATTGACTTCCGATGCAACCATATACAATGTGGACAAAGAGACAGAAGAAAAGATATCTAGATTATATATATTACGTGGAAAAGAGCAAATTGAAGTAGATGAATTACACCCAGGTGATATTGGAGCCATTGGCAAGCTATCTACTACAACAACTGGAGACACCTTATCCACTAAGGCCAACCCAATCGTATATGATAGAATACAGATATCAAGACCTTATACTTATCAAAGGTTTAGAACTAAGAATAAGGGAGACGATGATAAGGTATCCCAAGCGCTGGCTAAGATGATGGATGAAGATTTAACACTTAGAGTGGGCAATGATAAAGAGAATCGCCAGACACTTATATATGGAATTGGAGAGCAACATCTAGATGTATCCGTAAGTAAGCTTTTATCAAAATACAAAGTTGATATAGAGATTTTAAAACCAAAGGTACCATACCGTGAGACAATTCGTGGTAAGGTTAAGATTCAAGGTAAATATAAAAAGCAGTCTGGAGGACATGGACAGTATGGAGATGTTCATATGGAATTCGAGCCATCCGGCAATCTGGAAGAGCCATATGTATTTGAAGAAAAGATATTTGGTGGAGCTGTTCCAAGAAACTACTTCCCAGCTGTAGAAAAAGGTATCGCAGAGAGTGTATTAAAAGGTCCACTTGCAGGATATCCGGTTGTTGGAGTAAAAGCTATCTTAGTAGATGGTTCTTATCACCCAGTAGATTCCTCTGAGATGGCATTTAAGATGGCAACAATCCAAGCATTTAAGCAAGGTATTCTAGATGCAAAACCAGTATTGTTAGAACCAATTGTATCATTGAAGGTCGTTGTTCCAGATCGTTTCACTGGTGATATTATGGGAGATCTGAATAAGCGTCGTGGTAGAGTATTAGGAATGAATCCACTATCAGGAAATAAACAAGAGATTGTTGCAGATATTCCAATCTCAGAGACATTTGGATATTCCACAGATCTTCGTTCTATGACAGGTGGAATTGGTGATTACTCTTATGAATTTAGTCGCTATGAACAAGCACCTTCTGAGGTACAAGAAAAGGTAATTGCAGAAAGTACTAAGGCTAAGGAAGAGAATTAGATAGATATTTGGAAATATGTTATTGAACTTACCTCTGTCAAATAGACAGGGGTAAGTTCATTTTTATATACTCCAACTTTATTATAGAACCCCAATATTTATATGGACGTCATGCTATAATATGGTATAATTCAAGTATTAATTATTAATCAGTGAGGGAAAAGAATGAATATTAAAGAAATACCAAAGATTGATCTGCATTGTCATTTAGATGGGTCGCTTACTTTAGAGATGATTCGCAGGTATACTGGCAAGGATGTAACTATGGACATGCTAAGTGTAGATGATCATTGTCAAAGCTTAACAGAGTATCTGGAGAAGTTCAAACTCCCATTAGAATGTCTTCAGGATAGTGCAGGTCTTAAAGAGGGTGCATACACTTTCTTAAAGGATGTAGCAGAAGAAAATATGAGGTATATAGAAGTTCGATTTGCTCCTATGCTTTCTATTCGAGAGGGCCTTTCTTGTTCTGAAGTTATTGAGAGTGTTATTGAGGGGCTTGAAAAAGGAAAAAAGGAGTATGGTGTTAGATATAATGTAATTGTGTGTGCAATGAGAAACCATAGTCTTGAACAGAATCGCAATATGCTTTATACAGCCAGAGAATATTTAGGAAGCGGAGTATGTGCTATGGATCTTGCGGGAGATGAATCGGCATACCCAACAAAGGAGTTTTTAGAATTATTTAATGAAGCTAAGAGGCTAGAGATGCCATACATCATTCATTCTGGGGAAACAGGAAGCATAGAGAATGTAAGGCTTGCATATGAGCTTGGAGCTAGAAGGATTGGACATGGAGTAGCACTTATTAAGGATAGGGAGCTTATAGGTTCTTATGCTAAGCATGGTATAGGAGTGGAGATGTGTCCTTCAAGTAATTGGCATACTAAGGCAATCAGTGATTGGTCAGACTATCCGCTTAAGGATTATATGGATGCAGGAATAAAAGTGAGCATTAATACTGACAATAGAACAGTTAGTAATACCACACTTACAAAGGAGTTAGAGATAATCCATAATTTATATAAGGATGATAATTTAATATACAGGTTATTAAGAAATGCTCAAGAGACTGCCTTTGAAAAGGATTTAGATATATACTAAGAAATAGAAGTTATATTATAGCTGAATTAATTTGCTAGCACCTATAATATGGAGTATAATAAAGTAGATATATATGGATGAAAACATAGATAATATAATATAGGGGGCAGGATATGGGACTAAACAATACTCCAAAGGGTGAACGAATACATATTGCTATATTTGGAAAGAGAAATGCTGGTAAATCCAGTTTAATTAATAAAATTACCGAACAAGATATAGCGGTCGTATCCGATATAAAAGGAACAACAACTGACCCAGTTTATAAGTCTATGGAATTATTACCTCTTGGTCCGGTGATGATAATTGATACACCTGGACTTGATGATAACGGTGAATTAGGTGAAAAGAGAGTTGAGAAAACACGAAAGGTTCTAAGACATACAGACATAGGTGTTATAGTAATAGATATCAATGAGGGATTGTCAGACTTAGAAGAATCACTGATACAAGATATGAGATCTAGGCAGATTCCTTGTCTTATTGTAGTTAATAAGATTGATATTTATAAGGGAGATTACTTATTAGACAAGGTTAGGATAGAGAAGGAATTAAAGGAGAATACTGATTGTCAGGTGATAAGTATATCTACAATAGCTGATAAGGATGTTAATGTATTAAAAGATACCTTATCTCAATTCATTCCTAATCATGAGAATTCTCGTACAATCCTAACAGATCTAATAGAGGAAAATGATATAGTAGTGCTGGTGATACCAATTGATTCAGCCGCTCCCAAAGGAAGAATTATTCTTCCTCAACAGCAGACATTAAGAGAGATATTAGATGTTGGTGGAATTAGTGTAGTATGTAAAGAAACTAATTTAAAGCAGACATTAGATTCCCTAGGTAGAAAGCCAAAGATGGTAATTACAGATTCTCAAGCATTCGCGAAGGTTGCACGGGTTACTCCAAAAGATGTATTACTTACTTCTTTCTCCATTCTATTTGCAAGATATAAAGGTGACCTTGAAGAACAAGTCAAAGGTGTAATAGAATTAAATAATTTAAAAGATGGAGATCGAATCTTAATTGGTGAAGGATGTACTCATCATAGACAATGTGATGATATTGGAACTGTAAAGATACCAAAGTGGTTATCAGAATACACGAAGAAAAGATTAGAATTCGAATTCACTAGTGGAACAGAATATCCACAAGACTTGTCTTCTTATGCAATGGTTATTCATTGTGGTGGATGCATGCTTAATAAAAAAGAGATGAGTTACCGGATAGCTTCAGCAAAAGAGCAAGAGATACCTATATTGAATTATGGAATGGTGATTGCAGCTATGAATGGAATATTAGAAAGAAGTCTTGAAGTATTTCCAGCTATTGCAGCATTGCTAGATAAAGGAGAAAATGATGATAAACAATAAGAATGAGAAAAAATCAAATATGATTATTGGCTGTATGAGAATGAATTCAGTTCCTTTTGCTCAAGCAGAAGAATTAATTGAAACTGCATTGGAATTAGGTCTGAATCATTTTGATCATGCAGATATATATGGTAAAGGCGAATGTGAAAAGATATTTTCTAAAGCAATTCATATGAGTTCAAGCATAAGAGAGAAGATTATTCTTCAATCGAAATGTGGAATTAGAGAAGGTTTCTTTGATTTTTCTAAAGAACATATAATCACATCTGTAGATGGCATATTAAAAAGATTAGAAACGGATTATTTGGATATGTTATTATTACATAGGCCAGATGCTTTGGTAGAACCGGAGGAAGTTGCAGATGCATTTAATCAACTAAAAGCATCAGGAAAAGTACGAAGTTTCGGTGTATCTAATCAGAATCCTGCTCAAATATCACTATTACAAAAATATGTTGGACAAAAGATTGTTGCAAACCAATTACAGTTTAGTATTACTAATTCAGGAATGATTCAATCAGGAATTAATGTGAATATGGAGAATGAATCAGCTGTGGATAGGGATGGAAGTATCTTAGATTATTGTCGTCTGAATGATATTACCATTCAGGCTTGGTCTCCTTTCCAATATGGTTTCTTTGAAGGAATATTCCTTGGAAGTGACAAGTACCCAGAACTGAATAAGGTAATTGATCAATTATCAGAACAGTATAACGTTACCAACTCAGCCATAGCTATTTCATGGATTCTAAGGCATCCAGCAAAGATTCAACCAATAATCGGTTCAATGAATCCTACAAGACTAAGAGATATTGAAAAAGCTAATAATGTAGTACTAACAAGACAAGAATGGTATGCTATATATAGAGCAGCTGGCAATGTGTTGCCATAATTAAAACCAATAGGAGAATGCTATGTTTCGTTTATTTTATCCAGATTATTATGTGGATTCATCATATGCAATAGATTATGAACAATTATACAAGGAAGGATATCGTGGTTTGATATTTGATATTGATAATACCTTAGTAGAGCATGGCGCAGATGCCAATGAAAAGGTACACGAACTCTTTGGAAGATTGAAACAAATCGGCTTTCAGATATGCCTTATGTCTAATAATAAGATGGAACGTGTAGAACGTTTTAATAATGGATTAGATGTTGATTATATATATAATGCTCGCAAGCCTTCCCGTAAAAGTTATCTAGAGGCAATGAATAGAATTCATACTGATAAAGGAAACACTATATTTGTAGGGGATCAACTATTTACAGACGTGTGGGGAGCGAAAAGGATAGGCATTACCAATTACCTTGTAAAGCCAATAGATCCAAAAGAAGAGATTCAAATCGTAATTAAGAGGTATCTTGAAAGAATAATATTATATTTTTATAATAAAGAATGTAAAAAGTCGAAGGATAGAAAATAACATGGGTAATAATATAGTTTTAATCGGATTTATGGGAGCTGGTAAGACCTCGGTAGGAAGGCTCCTAGCAAAAGAGATGGGATATGATTTTGTAGACACAGATAATATGATTGAACAGGCTCATCATCAGACGATTGGAGAAATCTTTGCTACAAAAGGTGAGGAATATTTTAGAGAGTTAGAGACCAATACAATTAAGGATATGGTGAATAATTTAGAGCATACCATTGTATCAACGGGTGGAGGCCTACCTTTAAAAGATATAAATCAAAGCTTACTGCAGCAGTTAGGTGTTGTAATATACCTTTATTCTACTAAAGAAACTACTCTGGAAAGGGTAGCAAAAGATGGGACAAGACCAATTCTTGCTGGAGAAGATGTGGAAAAAAAGATTGAGAATCTGCTCAGTAAGAGGGAGCCAATATATGAAAAAGTTGCGAATATTAAAGTGAAAACAGATCATAGATCATTTGATGATATCATATCTGAAATCTGCGAATCGCTGAAAGGTAGGGGAAAAAGACATGAAGTTATTGGTGATTAACGGACCTAATATTAATTTCTTGGGGATTAGAGAAAAAGGAATATATGGAGACCAGAACTATAATTATTTACTCCAGATGATAGAAGATAAGGCTAGGCAAGAGGGTATAGATGTCGAGACTTTTCAAAGTAATGGAGAGGGCGAGATCATTGACAGGATTCAAGCTGCATATAAGGACGGAACTGAGGGGATTATAATTAATCCAGGTGCTTACACACATTACAGCTATGCCATAAGAGATGCATTGGCTTCTATAGATTTGCCAAAGATTGAAGTACATATCTCTAATGTTCATCAAAGAGAAGAGTTTAGGCATACTTCTGTAACAGCTCCGGTATGCACTGGACAAATTGTGGGTTTAGGACTACAAGGTTATCTATTGGGAATAGATGCGCTGATAGAGATTATTGATAATAAGCCTATGAATTAATTACTAGTGAAAGAAGGAAATAGTATGAATCATCATGAAAGAGTTAAAAAAATATTAGAAAGACTATCTATAGATGGAGTTCTTGTATCAAATGGATATAATATGAGATACCTAAGTGGTTTTTCAGGTGCTACCGGTTATGTTTACATATCTAAAAATAAACAGGTTATCTTTACAGATTTTCGTTATACCATTCAAGCTACCAATGAAAGTAAGGGTTTTGAGGTGGTAGAAGTAAACGGTAACCGTGACTATTCAAAAGCAATCAATGAATATCTAGTAGACGAACATATTGAAGTCTTAGGCTATGAAGATCAAGATATGCTTTGTTCTTCCTTTCACCGTTTACAAGAACAATTAAAAGTGAAAGAGCTAGTTCCAATTCACAGTGCTTTAACAGATCTTAGACGAATTAAAAGTCAAGAAGAACTTGATTATATAGAGCAAGCTGAAGCAATTGGAGATATTGCATTTACCAAGATTCTTGATATTATTAAACCGGGTATGACAGAATTAGAAATTGCAGCCCATCTAGAATTTATTATGAAGACAAACGGTGCCAGTGGCTTAAGTTTTGATTCTATTGTAGCATCTGGAGTTAATTCTTCCATGCCACATGCTACACCTTCTAATAAAGTAATAGAATTAGGTGATTTTCTAACTATGGACTTTGGATGTATCTACAATGGCTATTGCTCTGATATGACAAGAACTATTGTGGTAGGTAAGGCTTCCGATGAACAGAAGAAGATATATAATACAGTTCTTCAAGCACAACTTGCTGCACTAGAACAGATTAAAGCAGGCTGTTATGGCAAAGACATTGATAAAATAGCAAGAGATATGATAGATCAGGCTGGATATGTAGGTTGCTTTGGTCATGGATTGGGACACAGTGTTGGTCTAGAGATTCATGAAGATCCAAGATTCTCTATTGCAGAAACAGGGATAATCGAAGCAAATGTAATTATGACTGTTGAACCTGGAATCTATATTAAGGATTTCGGTGGTGTACGAATAGAAGACCTTGTGGTTGTAAAAGAAGGTGGATACATTAACTTTACACATTCTCGAAAAGAATTAATAGAATTATAATGAATATGAAAAAATAGTTGAAATATAGTGAAAATTATTATACACTATTAAAAGAATTGTAAGGAGGAATATCAAATATGATATCAGCAGGCGATTTTAGAAATGGCTTAACTATTGAAATGGATAATAATGTATATCAGGTAATAGAGTTCCAACATGTAAAACCTGGTAAAGGTGCAGCATTTGTTAGAACAAAATTAAGAGACATTAAAAACGGTGGAATTACAGAGAAAACATTCAGACCAACTGAAAAACTTCCACAAGCTCATATTGACAGAACAGACATGCAATATCTATACTCAGATGGTGATTTATTCAACTTTATGGATGTGAATACTTATGAACAGATTGCACTAACAAAGGAAAATGTAGGTGATTCCTTGAAGTTCGTTAAGGAAAATGAAATGGTTAAAATTTGTTCTCATAAGCAAAATGTATTTGCAATTGAGCCACCTCTGTTTGTAGAATTAGAGATTACTGAAACAGAACCAGGTTTCAAAGGTGATACAGCACAAGGTGCTACTAAACATGCTATAGTTGAAACAGGTGCTACTGTATATGTTCCATTGTTCGTAGAACAAGGAGATACTATCAGTATTGATACAAGAACAGGCGATTATTTAAAGAGAGTTTAATATATTCCAAAAGGGGACGGTACCTAACGCGTTAGGATGTCCCACGGTAAACGCATGAAAAAAGCAGTTGAATTTTAAAAATCCAGCTGCTTTTTTTACTACTCTTTGTTATAATTGTTTTATAACATATATAGCAGTGGAGGTTATACATATGAAGAATTCAATAATGAAGTTTTTTGAAGTGATTGAAGATAAAAGAGAACCATGGAAAGTGAAACACAGTTTATTAGATGTTATTTTTATTGCTATTGTTGCAACCCTTTGTGGAATGGATACCTGGCAAGATATAGCTGATTTTGCTGAAGAACGTGAAAATTGGTTTCGTAAATTTTTACGTTTAGATAATGGAATCCCCTCTCATGATACGTTAGAACGGTGCTTTAAATTTATTGAACCGAAGCAATTTCAAAAATATTTCATTTCTTGGACAGATTCTATTCGTGAAGTAAACATTGGAGAAATAATAGCAATTGATGGTAAAACTATGCGTGGAACGATAGATAAAGCAATGGGAAAATCAGCTATTCACATGGTAAGTGCGTGGGCAAGTGAAAATAAAATGGTGCTTGGACAGGTGAAAACCAACGAGAAGAGCAATGAAATTACAGCAATACCAGAATTATTGGATCTATTAGTAATAAAAGGTTGTATCATTACAATTGATGCAATGGGTACACAGAAGGATATTGCAGCAAAAATAATAGAAAAAAAGGCAGATTACGTTCTTGCATTAAAAGATAATCAAAAGAACTTTCATAACGATGAGGCAGAGCAATTCTATGAGAGATTAAAACACAGAATGGAACACTTTGGAT
>CAZAKD010000033.1:1065-12344 GCA_964485435.1 uncultured Lachnospiraceae bacterium | reverse complement strand
TTGCTTTTAGCTCAGAAGAAGCAGTACATAATATATTATTGAATGAAGAAGACATTCCAGATATACTTATTTGTCTAAATTCAACAGACACCATATGTGCTTATCAAACCGTTGTAGATTATAATAAAGTGGGAGAGATAACTATAATTGGCTATTATAATTCAGAGATTATCAGTCAAGCTATTGCGAAAGAAGTTATATATTCAACAATCGTTATTGATACAAGAGAGATGGGGGCAACTTGTGTAGAGGTTTTATCTGAGTTTGCAACAAGACAACGGGTAAGCGAATACATATCAGTTAATATGAATCTAGTGACTAAGAAGAATGTACAGATAGAACTTAATTAGGAGCAATCATATGAATATGAAACTAAAAATATCAAAAAGATACAATAGCTTTTCAATTGGAACCAGGTTAATATTTATATTCATATTTACTTTATCAGTAGTTTTTATTGTAAATATGTATATGTATTACAATATCAACAAGGCTGTGGGGGTAATTGATAATATATATATAAGTAATGTTAATATAAATGAACTTAAAGAGGAATTATCTAATATACAAAATTGGACGTATGAGTATCTAAATACCAAAAGTTCAGATGCGTTAGAAAATTATTATAGAAGTACTAATAAGTATAAAAATTTAATCAATGAATTGAATGATGTTCCTTCGGATAACCCTAGCAAGTTGATGGAAAAGAACGTAAAAGGGATGTCTTTAAAGTATCTAGAGATAACAAATAAGGCAATACAATCAAAACGTGGAAGAAATATTGAAAGATATAAGCAAGAATACAAGGAATCCAGTGAAATCTATGAGTTCATTAATAATAATATTTATAGTTTAGATAGTGAGCATTTTAAAAATAATACAAATAACTATGAGTTACTATTAGTTTCTCTCAAATACTTAGAAGTTATAAGTACAGTAATATTAATTGTGATATCAGTATTAAATATTATACTAATTATTATCATGACAAGGAGTATTACGAATCCACTAAGTAAACTTGCTATAGCTGCAAATGAGGTTGCGGCCGGTAATTTTGATGTCAAATTAATAGATGCCCACTATAACGATGAGATTAGTGTTGTGGCAAAGGCATTTAATAAAATGATTGTGAGTATTCGTGAGTATGTTATTAAGATAAAGGAAAGTGTGGAGTTTGAAAGTAAGGCAAAAGAAAATGAGCTATTAATGAAAAATCATCTTAAAGATGTACAGTTAAAATATCTTCAGGCACAAATTAATCCACATTTTCTTTTCAATACAATTAATGCAGGTGTTCAATTGGCCATGCTAGAAGAGGCAGAGCAGACAAGTATATTTATGGAGAAGACAGCAGATTTCTTTCGTTATAATATAAAGAAAATTAACGAAGAGGCAAGTTTAGAAGAAGAAATTGAACTTGTAAATGATTACATATATATAATGAATGTTAGATTCTCAAATGACATTCACTATACAATGGAGATTGATGAAACATTAGTAAACACAAGAGTACCTAGTATGATACTGCAACCAATTGTAGAGAATGCTGTGAATTATGGAATTCGAAATATTGAAAGAGAGGGAAAAATTAAGTTAACAGTTTCACGAAAAGATGAAGAGATATTAATTAGTATTAAGGATAATGGGAGTGGAATGCTACAGAGTAAGATTGATAAAGTAATGAAAGGAGAGGTTGAGGTAGATAATATCATAAGTGATTCTAATGGTATTGGACTCAGAAATGTCATTAGTCGTCTAAAGATATACTACGGAAAAGAGAATGTAGTTAATATTATTAGCGAGGGAGAAAATAATGGAACGGAGATTATTTTAAGTATTCCTCTGGAACAGGATGCATGATAGGAGAAGGTTGAATGTATAAGATAATGTTAGCAGATGATGAGGGTATTGTGATTGAATCAATATCCCATATAATAAAGAAAAACTTTGGGGAATCTTGCATTATAAAAAGTGCAAAAACAGGTAGAAGTGTTATTGAATTAGCGGAAGAGTTTAGACCCAATATAGCATTTATAGATATTCAGATGCCAGGCATTAATGGAATTGATGCTATGAAAGAGATTAAGAAAGTTAACAGTTCTATTATATTTATTGTAATATCAGCTTATGATAAATTCGTTTATGCAAAAGAGGCAATTCAACTTGGGGTATTGGATTATTTAACAAAACCAACGAATAAAGATAAAATTATTGCTTCTTTAGATAAAGCAATGAAGTTGGTTGATGAAGAAAGAGAAAAAAGAAATAAGGATTTAATTATTAAAGAAAAGCTAGAAACCGTCGTACCAGTGATAGAAAGTGGATTAATCTACACGATATTATTCCAAGAAAACTATATAAGAGAGACAGATAATTTCAAACAGTTATTAGGAATCGAAGAAAACTATGGTTTTATCCTAATGATTCAGTATGGTGATATGAATGAAAAAGGAGACATGACGAATCCAGTAGGTGTTAGTGTCAAGGCCTTGTCCTTTTATTCTGAGTTAAGGGAGATTACTAAAGAATTCTTTGATGCAGTAGTTGGACCAATTATGGTAAATCAAGTGGTTACGTTTATACCCTGGAAGGATAAGGGCATGGAGTATGATGATCGTATAAAAGTAATAGAGAAGGCAAGAAATTTAAAAAACAAACTCAAAAGACATATTGATTTAGATTTCCGTATAGGTATAGGGTCGGTAAAAGAATTAGAAGAGCTAACCCAATCCTATAAAGAAGCAATAGTAGCAATACGTCATAATGAGCGGATGGTAACACATATTAAAGATATCTCGAAACTGGTAGAAACAGAAAAAGAGTACCACACAGAGATAGAACAGTCCTTAATACAGTTAATAAAAAAGGGGAACTTTGCAAGAGTAAGAGGAGAAGCAAGCACCTATTTTGATTGGTTAGTAAGTAATTATAATGGGGATGAGTTAGATCTTCAAACAAAGATATTTGAGATAACAATACATATAGAAGATGAAGCCTTCTCTTCAGGTGTGAAAGAATATCATTTCAGATATCGAGGAGATTACCTAAAGACACTTATGAGATATAAAAAAAACGAAGAGCTCAAAGCATGGTTTTTAGGAAAAATATCTGAAATATGTAGAAATGTAATGCTTAATAAGGAAGAACAATCCAATGGGATTATTATTGCATCAAAGGATTACATTGAAAAGTGTTATCACAAAGGTATATCTTTAGAAGACGTCTCTAGAGAGGTTGATATTAGTCCTTATTACTTCAGCAAGCTATTCAAGGAGAAGACTGGTGAGAAGTTTATTGATTACTTAACTAATATTAGAATCGAGAAAGCAAAAGAGTTGCTAATGGATAAGGAATTAAGTATGAAAGAAATATGTATTAAAGTTGGGTATGGTGATCCTAATTATTTTAGTAGGATTTTTAAGAAATGTGAAGGTAAAACACCAACGGATTATAGGGAAGGAATATTCTAGCATGAAGAAAATAATGCAAATATTAATATTAGTATTAAGTATATTGACACTAGTAGGATGCAGTAAGGAAGATAATAATAATTCTATCACTAATGAGGAGAAGAATGATAGAATTCAAATTGGCCTTTCCTTTGATTCTTTTGTAATAGAAAGGTGGCAGCGTGATAGAGATGTATTTATATCAACTGCTAAAGAACTAGGAGCGGATGTAAATGTTCAAACAGCAAGTGGAAGTGTAGAAGAACAGATTGATCAAATAGAGTATTTTATAGAAAAGGATATGGATGTTATAGTAATTGTTCCAGGTGATGCTGATTTACTTAAAGATGTAGTGCAGAAAGCAAAACAGAAAGGCATTAAAGTAATTTCTTATGATAGATTAATCAGAAATGCAAAGGTTGATCTCTATATATCCTTTGACAACGAGAAGGTTGGACAACTAATGGCGGAATCAATCCTTGATAATGTACCTGAGGAAGGGAAAGTATCTGTTATCTTTGGGCCAAAGTCGGATTATAATGTATTACTTATAGAAAAGGGTTTTTATGAGGTGATTAATAAAAGTAATATTCAGATTGTTTATAAAGATTATGCTAAGGGATGGTTAGCTGAAGAGGCTTTTTCAGCAGTGAATAAAACCCTCGAACTTACAGATGGTATAGATGGTTTAGTGTGTGGCAATGATGACTTGGCAAGTCAGTCAATTAAGGCACTATCAGAGCATAGGATCGCGGATGAGGTATGTGTGGTAGGGCAAGATGCTGATTTGAATGCATGCCAGAGAATTGTGGAAGGAACTCAAACAATGACTGTGTATAAGCAAATTGAGCAATTAGCTAAAAAGGCAGCAATCTATGCAGTTCTATTAGGAAAGGGTGAAGATATTCCTATAGAAAGTACATTTAATGATGGAATGAATGAGGTTTTATATGAAAAGATAGAACCAATTGCAGTTACGAAAGAGAATATAGATCAAGTTATAATAGATGGTGGGTTTCACCTTAGAGAAGAAGTATACTTGAATGTCCCGTCTGTAAACTAAGCAGCGTCATAGCATTTTCCTGATAACAAAAAAGTACTAAATTCTTTAATTCATAAATATTATAGTAAAAAATTATAGAAGGTCACAATCTAATCCTAATCTTCTCATGATATAGTTTGTTTACAAAACAAATTAAGGAGGATATATTATGAAGAAGGGTTTTAAAAAGTTATTATCGTTAGTATTAATTGGCTCTATGGCTTTTTCACTTATGGCTTGTAGTGGAAAGAGCGCAGAGGAAACAACTGATACTACAACACAGACAGAAGGATCAACAGAAGAGACAACTTCCAAGGGGGGAAAGATTGGAGTTGCTATGCCAACAAAAGATCTACAACGTTGGAATCAAGATGGTGCAAACATGAAAAAGGAATTAGAAGCAGCAGGATACGAAGTAGATTTACAATATGCTAATAATGAAATAGCAACTCAAGTATCTCAGATCGAAAATATGATTACTTCAAAATGTGATGCTCTTGTAATTGCTTCAATTGATGGTAGTGCATTAGGAACTGCTTTAGCAAATGCAAAAAGTGCAGGAATTCCTGTTATTGCTTATGATCGTTTAATTATGGAGACGGATGCTGTTAGTTATTATGCAACTTTTGATAACTATATGGTTGGTACAATTCAAGGAGAATTTATAAGAGATGCTTTAGATTTAGAAAACGCTGATGGGCCATTTAATATTGAATTATTTACAGGTTCATCAGATGATAACAATGCTCGTTTCTTCTTCGGAGGAGCAATTGATATTCTGCAACCTTATATTGATAATGGAAAATTAGTTGTAGTTTCTGGCCAAACAAAATTTGAAGAAGTTGCGACACCAAACTGGTCTACAGAGGAAGCTCAGAAACGTATGGAAAATGTTATAACAGCTAATTATGCAGATGGAACAAAATTAGATGCCGTTCTTTCTTCTAATGATTCAGTTGCAAACGGAATTACCAACGCATTACTAAGTGCAGGTTATACATCTGATAATTTCCCTGTATTAACAGGACAAGATTGTGATATTACATCTGTAAAAAATATCTTAGCAGGAACACAATCAATGTCAATATTTAAAGATACTCGTACTTTAGCATCTCAAGTAGTTAAAATGGTATCAGCAATTATGAACAATGAAGAAGTACCGGTAAATGATACAGAAGCTTATGATAATGGAACAGGAATTATTCCTACATTCCTTTGTGAACCAGTATTTGCAGATAAAACAAACTATAAAGAATTACTAGTTGATTCAGGATACTATTCTGAAGATCAATTACAATAATTATATTATTTAAGAATAGTTGTACCAAAATACATAGGCGGACAATTTATTTGTCCGTCTATTTGAAAGTAGGAGGGATTTGATTGGCAAGTTTTATATTAGAGATGCAAAATATAACCAAGCTGTTTCCCGGAGTTCGTGCATTAGACAATGTGAATCTTCAAGTGGAAGAGGGAGAGATTCATGCGCTAGTTGGTGAAAATGGTGCTGGTAAATCTACATTAATGAATGTGTTAAGTGGTATCTATCCCCACGGTAGTTATGAGGGAAGTATTCTATATAAAGGATCAGAATGTAAATTCAAAGAGATAAAAGATAGCGAAAGACAAGGAATAGTAATTATTCACCAGGAGTTAGCACTTGTACCATATCTTAGTATTGGTGAGAACATGTTTCTTGGAAATGAGAGAGGGAGCAATGTATCAATAAATTGGGATGAGACCTACCAGAAAGCAGATGAGTTGTTGAAAACAGTAGGGCTTGAAGAATCATCAAGAACATTAATAAAAGATATAGGCGTTGGAAAACAACAATTGGTTGAAATTGCAAAAGCATTAGCCAAAGATGTTAAATTATTAATACTAGATGAACCAACGGCGTCTTTAAATGAAGCTGATTCCCAGAAACTCTTAGATTTATTATTACAATTTAAGAGAGAAGGTTTAACTTCCATTATAATATCTCACAAATTAAATGAGATATCCTATGTTGCGGATAAAATCACTATTATCAGGGATGGGGCAACGATTGAAACATTAACAAAGAACGTGGATGATATAAGTGAAGATAGAATAATTAAAGGTATGGTTGGTCGTGATCTAGTTGATCGTTATCCTATACGTGAAAAGAGAGAAGTAGGAGAAGTGAATCTAGAAGTAAAAGACTGGACAGTATATCATCCGCTTTTCACGGAACGTAAGGTAGTAGATAAGGTATCTATTAGTGTTCGACGTGGAGAAGTGGTTGGAATAGCAGGATTGATGGGTGCAGGTCGTACTGAGTTGGCAATGAGTATATTTGGTAATAGTTATGGTGGAAAAACTAGTGGAACATTAATTATAAATGGAAAAGAGGTACATCTAAATAACGTTAAACATGCAATTGATAAGAAACTAGCCTATATTACAGAAGATAGGAAGGGTAATGGATTAGTACTTTCTAATCCGATTCGTGTAAATACTACAATGGCTAACCTTAAAAAGGTAAGTCATAATAATATTATTGATATGGATGAGGAGATTAGTGTAGCAAATGAATATAGAGAAAAGCTTAACACTAAATGTACTTCAGTTGAGCAAAATGTAGGAAACCTAAGTGGTGGAAATCAACAAAAAGTATTACTTAGTAAATGGATGTTTGCTGATCCGGAGATAATGATCCTAGATGAACCAACAAGAGGTATTGATGTAGGTGCAAAATATGAGATATATTGTATCATTAATGATCTTGTGAAAGAAGGAAAATCAGTAATTATGATATCATCCGAGTTACCAGAAGTTCTAGGTATGTGTGATAGAATCTACGTTATGAATGAAGGAAGAATAGCCGGCGAACTTAATAGGGATGAAGCATCTCAAGAGAAGATAATGTCTCATATATTAAAATCAAGTAAAGGAGTATAAAAACATGGATAAGACGAAAGAATTTTTGAAAAAAAATACAATGCTAATAGCATTGCTTGTTATCACATTATTTTTTACATTTAGTACAAATGGAACATTGCTTGCACCTCAGAATATATCAAATCTAATTGCGCAAAACGGATATGTAGTTATATTAGCAGTTGGTATGTTACTTTGCATATTAACAGGTGGAAATATTGACTTGTCTGTAGGATCTGTCGTTGCATTAGTTGGCGCATTAGCAGGAAAGTTAATAGTTACATATAAGGTAAATATATATCTAACAATTATTATGTGTTTAATTGTAGGCATCATCATTGGTGTATGGCAAGGGTATTGGATTGCTTACACAAGAATACCAGCGTTTATTGTTACTTTATCTGGAATGCTTCTATTTCGTGGAATTGCATTAATGATATTAGATGGATTAACAATATCCCCATTTCCAGAAAACTATTTAAAATTATTTAATAGTTTTTTACCTGATCCATTTAATGGAACAACTCATATTCTCACTATTCTTTTAGGAGTAGTTTTATGTATCATTTATATCGTAACTACTTTAAGAACTCATAAAATGAGAGATAAAAAAGGTTATGAGATGGAGAAAATGGGAGTTGTCGTTGGGAAAATAGTAACTATATCTATAGTTATTATGGCAATGAGCTATGTACTTGCACAGTATAAAGGAATACCAACAATATTAATCTTGTTAGCTATTATTATATTGTTGTATGCATATTATACATCAAAAACTGTTCCAGGACGTCATTTTTATGCAGTGGGAGGCAATGAAAAGGCAGCGAAGCTTAGTGGAATAAATACTAATAAAGTACTTTTCTTAGCTTATGTAAATATGGCCTTCCTAAGTGCAGTTGCTGCACTAGTATGTGTTGCACGATTCAATTCAGCAGCACCAACAGCGGGCCAAAGCTATGAGATGGATGCAATTGGAGCATGTTATGTAGGTGGTGCATCAGCTTATGGTGGAATAGGTACAGTAACGGGTGTAGTAATAGGTGCTATTTTTATGGGAGTATTAAATAATGGTATGTCTATTATGGGAATTGATGCTAATGCACAGAAAGCTGTAAAGGGTTTGGTTCTATTGGCGGCAGTAGCATTTGATGTTATATCTAAGAAACGAGGAAAGGCAGCTTAATAGATGCCTAATCCCTATTAGAAGCAACTAAAGTTCCATTCTTGTCTAGATTAAATACATTAATACCAAGAAAGTTTTTGACAGTAATGCAGATTCCTCCAAGTAGGATGGAAGAACCTTCTAATACTGAAGGAACAATGCGGAAAACATTATTCATCTTGCTTGTAAGATTAGCTTCAATTATATTAGTAAGCTCTGGATAAAATACAGTAAATGCACTATTTATCACAACAATATCTGGATTAAAAGCATTTACTACATTATTTACGCAAATTGACATATACTTTGTAAATTTATCAAATATTTGCATTGCTTGTGGGTCTCCGGTTTGGTACATGGAAGATAGATAATTGAAGTCCACCTCATCTAGCCCTTTTAAACAAGCGAATTCTTGTAGCAAAGCTCTTTCTGATACATACTGTTCTAGGCAACCATGATTTCCACACGGGCATTCCCTGCCATCAATATCAATAATGGTATGACCAAATTCACCGGCATGTCCACTATATCCAATATAGAGCTTGTGATTAATAATAATGCCTAGACCAATACCAGAATGAACACTAATATTTGCAATGTTTGGATAATCATAGACAAAGGTTTTCTCTCCAATAACAGAAAGGTTTGCTTCATTTTCTAAACATACTGGAACGCCATAATACTCTTCTAACTCTTTTGCAATATTAGTATTAGAAAAATCATAATATGGTGCGAATACAATATTATTGTGACTTGTGACACCGTGTATGCCAAGTGTAATACCAACTAGGCTGTAGGTAGTGTGTGGATAATCTTTAGTCATTGATGTAATCATGTGGATAATTATATTAACAATATTTTCAGTTGTTTTAGGGGTTTTAACATGATCAAAGATAGAGTTCTTGGCTAATAGATTAGTAATAAGAATAGATATATTATCTACGCCAATATCTATGCTTATTGCATAACCACAGTTTTGGTTAAAACTTAAAAGAATTGGTTTCCTACCCAAACTAGTATCATCGCTACCAATCTCTTTTACTAGATCTTTTTCAATTAATTCTTGGACGATAACTGATATTGTAGCTTTAGTTAAGCCTAGATTCTTAGAGATGGTTGCCCTAGAGATGGGACCTGAGTTAATAATTTCTTCTAATACTAATCTATTATTTATATCTCTTATTAGAGATTTGCTTCCTGTTTTCATACTATACCATCCTAACTTATGCCTTTTCTTAACTAAATAATATCATAAAAGGTATTGGATTGAAAGGTGAAAATTAATTATGAAAAACACACAAAAACTATTGACAATAACAATTTAGATTGTTATATTTAACTTATAAACTTAATTAGTTCAGTAAACAAACTAAACGGAGGGATTTATATGACTTATTTTAAAGGAATTGAAAAGATTAATTATGAAGGACCTGATAGTAAGAATCCACTTGCTTTTAAGTATTACAATCCAGAAGAGATTGTATCAGGTAAAACTATGAAGGAACAACTAAGATTCGCAATGTCTTATTGGCATACGTTTACTTACATGGGAAATGATCCTTTTGGTGCGGAAACTATGTTTAGACCTTGGGATAATAATGATGATGTGATGGAAGTAGCAAAAGCTAGAGTACATGCAGCTTTTGAATTCATGGAAAAATTACAAATACCATTTTTCTGTTTTCATGATAGAGACATCGCTCCAGAAGGAAAAGACTTAAAAGAAACAAACAAAAGACTTGATGAGATAGTTGTTGTTATCAAAGAAGAGATGGATAGAACGGGAATTAAATGTTTATGGGGAACTACGAATGCATTTAGTAATCCTAGATTTGTTCATGGAGCAGGAACATCATGTAATGCTACAGTATTTGCTTATGCAGCGGCTCAGATTAAAAAAGCATTAGAGATCACAAAAGAGCTTGGTGGTGAGAATTATGTATTCTGGGGTGGTAGAGAAGGTTACGAGACTTTATTGAATACAGATACAGCTTTAGAACTTGATAATCTTGCAAGACTTATGAAGTTAGCAGTAGATTATGCAAAAGAAATTGGATTTACAGGACAATTTTTAATTGAACCAAAGCCAAAGGAACCAACTAAACATCAATATGATACAGATACGGCTACAGTTCTTGCTTTCTTAAGAAAATATAACCTTGAAGAGTATTTTAAGATGAATATTGAAGCAAATCATGCAACACTTGCAATGCATACTTTCCAACATGAATTAAATCAAGCCCGAATTAATGGTGTTCTTGGAAGTGTTGATGCAAATCAAGGAGATATGCTTCTTGGTTGGGATACAGATCAATTCCCAACGAATATATATGATACGACTTTAGCAATGTATGAAGTGTTGTTATCAGGAGGTTTCACGAAAGGTGGACTTAACTTCGACTCAAAAGTAAGACGTGCGTCTTTTGAAGACAATGTATTTGAGAACTTTAAACTAGAGAGATATGCAAGCTATAACGAAGGAATTGGTAAGGATATTATTGATGGAAAGGTTACTTTCAACGATTTAGAGGCATATGCATTAGAGCATGGAATCACTCCAAATGTATCAGGTAAACAAGAATTATTAGAGTCAATATTAAACCAATATATAATTGAGACTAAATAACAAGAATAATAATATTTTTGATAAAGATATAGGAAGAAGGTGATTATATGTTATATGTAGGAGTAGATCTAGGAACTTCTTCTGTGAAGTTATTACTAA
>CAZAKD010000033.1:0-1050 GCA_964485435.1 uncultured Lachnospiraceae bacterium | reverse complement strand
GAATATCCGTTGTATTTTCCAAAGCCAGGTTGGTCTGAGCAGAACCCAGAGGATTGGTATGTACAATTCATAGATGGAATGAAAGAACTAATAGCAGACTGTGATCGTACATTGATTGATGGAATAAGTTTTAGTGGTCAGATGCATGGATTAGTAATATTAGATGAACAGGATCATGTGATACGCCCGGCAATTCTATGGAACGATGGAAGAACACAAAAAGAATGTGATTATCTAAATAATGTAGTTGGTAGGGAAAAGATATCAAAGTATTCTGCTAATATGGCTTTAACTGGTTTTACAGCACCAAAGATTCTATGGGTTAAAAAGAATGAACCAGAGAATTTTGAGAGAATTAGTAAGATTATGCTTCCAAAGGACTATATTGCATATCGTCTAACTGGTATCCATTGTACCGATGTATCTGATGCATCTGGTATGCTATTATTAGATGTAAAGAATAGATGTTGGTCTAAAGAGATGCTTGAAATAATAGGTGTAGAAAAAGGACAATTAGCAAAGCTATATGAAAGCTATCAGGTTGTTGGTAATGTTAGGAAAGAAATTGCATATGAGCTTGACATACCAGTTACTAGCAAAATCATTGCAGGCGGTGGTGATAATGCCGTCGCAGCAGTAGGAACAGGGACTGTAGGAGATGGAATGTGTAGTATATCACTAGGAACATCTGGTACAGTGTTTATCCCAACTAAAGAGTTTGTTGTAGATGATAATAATTCTCTTCATAGCTTTGCACATGCCAATGGTAAGTATCATTTAATGGGCGTCATGCTAAGTGCGGCCTCATGTAATAAGTGGTGGATGGATGAAATTATCAGAACAAAAGAATACAGTAAAGAGCAAGAAGACATAAACAAACTTGGTGAAAATAAAGTGTATTTTCTACCGTACTTAATGGGAGAAAGAACCCCACATAACAATCCAGATGCAAGAGGAACATTTGTTGGGATGACTATGTCTACATCAAGAGGGGATATGACACAGGCAGTTCTTGAGGGTGTAGCATTTGCTTTAAGAGATTCTTTTGAA
>CAZAKD010000032.1:10089-12369 GCA_964485435.1 uncultured Lachnospiraceae bacterium | reverse complement strand
ATGCAGAAAAAAAACTATAGGAGGTAATATATATGAATATTGGAATGATTGCACATGATGCAAAGAAGAAGCTAATGCAGAACTTTTGTATCGCATATCGAGCAATATTAAGTAAAAATGATGTTTATGCTACTGGAACAACGGGAAGGCTAATTGAAGAAGTAACGAATCTTAATATTCACAAATATCTAGCAGGACATCTAGGCGGAGAACAGCAACTAGGTGCTCAAATTGAGCATAATCAAATAGATTTAGTTATTTTCTTAAGAGATCCACTCACACCAAAGTCTCATGAACCTGATGTGAATAATGTTGTACATCTATGTGACGTTCATAATATCCCACTGGCTACTAATCTTGCAACTGCTGAGTTATTGATTAAAGCCTTAGATCGTGGTGATTTAGATTGGCGTGAATTATTTAAAACCTGATTAGAAAGGAACTAGCATGAAGAAACAAAGCATATCAGCACTTTTATTACTTGTTATGCTAACAGGTTGTAGTAATTCAGAAGCTGTCCTGATGCCATATAATACAGGAGTTCATTCTACAGCTATAATATCAGATGGACAATCTATAGATAAAAGTGATCTTTTTGCAAAAGACCTTACTGTAGTATCCAAGAGCTTTACTAGTCCTAAGGATAATTCATTATTAGCTGCATCATCTTTATTAATTGATGCTACAAATAATGAGATTTTGTATGGTACGAATATCTATGAACGATTATACCCTGCAAGTATTACAAAGATTGCAACAGCTCTTGTTGTTTTGAAACATAGCAATCTATCTGATACAGTTACAATAAGTCATAATGCAAGTAATATTAAAGAATCAGGTGCAAAGCTCTGCGGTTTTAAAGAAGGGGATCAGATCGGTTTAAAGGATCTTTTAACAGCATTATTAGTTTATTCAGGTAATGATGCTGGTATTGCAATTGCTGAACATGTTGCAGGAGATGAGGAAGCATTTTCCCAACGAATGAATGAGGAAATTCACAAACTAGGAGCTGTAGGTACGAATTTTACCAATGCTCATGGACTGCATAATGATAATCATTATACAACAGCTTATGACCTCTATTTGATTTTTAACGAGTTATTAAATTATGAAGATTTTATAACAATGATTGGATATGATACTTTCAAATTCTCATATAAAGATAGTAAAGGTGAATCACAAAGTAAAGAGTTCCAGACAACCGATCGCTATCTTAATGGAAAAGCAAATCCGCCTAAAGGGATTCAAGTTATTGGTGGAAAGACTGGTACGACGAATAAAGCAGGTTCTTGCCTAATATTAGCAAGTACAGATAAAGATAATAATATCTATATCTCGCTTATCCTGGATTCAGACAGTGGAGATCAATTATTCTCTCAAATGACATATCTTTTAGGATTGATAAAATAACAAAATGTATCAAAAATATTTCTTTTGAAAACAATAATCAGATATATTGAAAACAAACTAAATATATATTGAATATTTGTGATATCTATACTATAATTGAATCATAAATAAAATAATTTTATACATATACAACAATGTCAATCCTAAGGAGGAGATTACAATGGTTCAGATTATTGCAGGTCAAAAAGGCAAAGGTAAAACAAAAATCTTAATCGAAAAAGTAAATGATGAGGTTAAATCATCAACGGGTAGTATTGTATATCTTGATAAGAGCATGAAACATATGTATGAATTAAGTAATAAGATTCGTTTAATTAATGTAAAGGATTTTTTAGTTCACAATTATTATGAATTTATTGGATTTATTTGTGGTATTATTTCTCAAGACAGAGATCTACAAACTGTGTATCTAGATAGTTTTTTAAATGTAGGGAATATACATGAAGATGAGATTAAAGAGGTATTTGATGAGTTATCTGCAATATCCGAGAAGTTTAATATTAATTTTATGATTAGTATCTCATTAGATGCTGAACACCTTCCGGTAGAATATAAAGATAATATTATCGTATCTTTGTAGCATATAGATTTTATATTAATATTAAAGTGATGTTATATAATGAATGATTCATTATATAACATCACTTTTTTGTATCGCTTATTAGTCTTGAGTTGCAATTCTTCCAAAATAACTTATTGCATAGATTCCTGCAATACCGACTATCCCATATATGATTCGTGAGATTGCAGTCATATCACCAAATATCATTCGAACTAGATCAAAATTGAAAAATCCGATTAATCCCCAATTCAGACATCCAATAATAACCAATGTTAAAGCTATATAATCTACTGTTTTCAAATGATTGC
>CAZAKD010000032.1:5087-10079 GCA_964485435.1 uncultured Lachnospiraceae bacterium | reverse complement strand
CCTTTCATTTGTTATATTATTATTGTCTAATTTTATAGTATTATTCATTTAGGACTTTAAAAATTAGCTCATTATCAGTATAATGGATATAGTGACCATTTATATACTGTCACTTGAAACTAATAGGAGGAAAAAAATTTGAGAAACCGATATGATACCTCATCTAATAAAGTAGTAAAATATAAAAGACCTATCACAATTAATATTGGACTTATAATATTTTTTATAATATTTCTATACATTATTATAAATGTATTTATATATATGAACAAAGAACATATATCCATCTATGAAGTATCTGAAAATAATATTGCTGATGACAATGTGAGTAAGGGAATTATATTAAGAAAAGAAAAAATTATTAATTCAGAATATGCTGGTTATATTAATTATTTTTTGAGAGATGGAGAACGTGTAGCCAAGAATTCAATTATATATACTGTAGATGAATCAGGAAATACATTAAATACTCTTTCTTCTACAGAAGAAACTCAAAATTTATCAGATGCTGATACCCAAAAGTTACTCAGCGTAATTCACTCTTATCAAAAATCATATACTGAAGATGAATATAAAAAGGTGTATGATCTGAAATATGATATTGATAATATTTTATACGAAGCCACCAATTACAATATGATAAGTAATATGGATAGAATGGATTCGGTTAATGGTGACAATAGTTTCTTTCACAAAGTATTCTCTCCAGAAAGCGGTATCGTATCCTATTCAGTAGATAATATGGAAAATCTAACACCTGATCAGATTACAAGCGAAACTTTCATAGAAGCGAACTATAAAAGAAACCAATTACGTTCGTCAGATATGATGGAGGCTAAAAGTCCCATATATAAGCTGATTACAGACGAATCCTGGTCTATTGTAATTAATTTAACGAAAGATCAGTATGATCGAATACTTAATAAGACTCAAATAAAGATTACATTTTTAAAAGACGATTTAAGTATTGTCGCTCCAATTGAATCCTATCAAAAAGGAGATTCCTATTTTGCTAGGCTTGATTTAGATAACTATATGATTAGATATATGAATGAGCGTTTTCTTGATATTGAATTAACCATTAATTCTGCTCAAGGATTAAAGATACCCAATTCATCCATTGTAAAAAAAGATTTTTATAAAATACCACTTGAATTCTTTACTCAAGGTGGAGATAGCAATAGCAAAGGAGTTATTAAAATTATATATAATGAAAAAGGGGAAATAGAACATCGCTTTATTCCAACTGAGATTTATTACGAAAAAGAAGGGTATGGTTACATTGATACGAATATCTCTTATTTAAATGAAATAACATTACAAGCTGGAGATTCCATATACAACGAAGGAACCTCTGAAAGTTATACACTCAGTCAAACCGGGAATCTAGAGGGTGTATATAATGTAAATAAAGGTTATGCTGTATTTCGACGCATTGAGAAGGAATATGAAAATGCGGAATATTGTATCGTAAAAACAGATACTCCATATGGATTGTCAGTTTATGACCATATCGTCTTGAATGGATCTCAAATAGAAGAACAGTCAATCATATATTAAATTACACAATGAGAAAGGATATATTGATATGCTAGTAGATAATTTACTCAAGATTGAAGAGCGAATACAGGTTGCCTGTAAACGAGCTAATAGAAATAGAGATGAAGTTACACTTATTGCTGTAAGTAAAACAAAACCTGTGAGTATGATACAAGAATTAATGGAACAGGGCGTTGTAGACTTTGGTGAGAATAAGGTACAGGAACTTCGAGATAAGGTAGAACAGATTAAGGAACCTCTTAATTGGCATCTAATTGGTCATCTGCAACGTAATAAGGTTAAATATATTGTAGATAAAACATGCTTGATTCATTCTGTAGATTCATTAAGGTTGGCAGAAGAGATTCAAAAAGAAGCTTTAAAGAAACAGATTCAAGTTCCAGTACTTATTGAAGTAAATATTGCAAATGAAGATAGTAAATATGGTGTAACTAAGGAAAATACCTATGATTTAATTGTCCAAATTGCTTCTCTTTCTAATATTAAAATTATGGGATTAATGACAATTGCTCCTTTTGTCAGTAATCCTGATAATAATAGGGTCCATTTTAGAAATTTGCGACAATTATTAGTTGACATCAAAAGTAAAAACATTGATAATGTTCATATGAAGATTCTTTCTATGGGGATGACTGGTGACTATGAAGTTGCAATTGAAGAAGGTGCAACAATGGTACGAGTAGGAACTGGAATCTTTGGTGACAGATCTTATATATAATATAGATTCAGTATTTTCATATAAAGGGATAGGAGATATGTTATGGCAAATATTATTAAGAATTTTTTAGGATTTATCAAATTAAGTGATGATGATGACTATGAAGAATATGTGAGTGAATTTGAAGAAAAAGAAAATGAAAGACTGGAACGTCTTCAATCATCTGAGCAACGAAAACAAGAACGTATGGAGCGTACTGAAAAGCGAAGTTCAAGGGGTGAAGAAGAATCTCAAGATGGACGTGGTTGGATTGCTCCGAGAAAGGAAAAGGGGACTAGAATGGAACGTGGTTCAAGTGGTAAAATAATACCTATTCGTAAGACACCGTTAGGTCTTGAAGTATGTATTATGAAACCAACATCTTTTGATGACTCACAAGACATATGTGATGTTTTACTAAATGGTAGAGCTTCAGTCGTTAATCTAGAAGGATTTGACCCAGTTGAAGCACAAAGAATTATGGACTTTGTATCCGGTGCTGTTTATGCCATTAATGGTAAATTACATCAGATATCCAAATATATCTTTATCTTTTCACCTGATAATGTAGATATATCTGGAGATTACTTGGATTTATCAGCAGAAGAAGGTTTTGGAGTGCCAACAATTAATAAAGACTTCTAGAATTTTTAAGAGAGGATGCATTATAATATGTATTATATTATTATCAAATCACTTTATCTCTTTTTTGTTGTATTAGAGATGCTGTTATTTGCTTATATTATTACGCGATGGATTAGATTAACTCCAAAGATTATGGATATTCTATTAACCTTAGTTAGTCCTATACTAGAACCAATACGTTACCTATTACAACACTCCATATTTCAAGTTAGAGGATATGATATTTCACCCATTCTTGGATTTATAGTAGTGTCTTATCTCCAACAATTCTTTTTCAATCTACAGTAGACACAGAGATAAGAGGAGAAATCAATGGAATACAATAAAGAAGAAGGGCAATTTCGAAAAAGATTATTAGAACTTGCACATATTTCTTATCATAAGGGAATCTGTACATTTACAGATTTTCTCAGCTTAAATGAGGTTAATCTGTTTTTTTCAATAGAAAAAGAACTTCCTGGATTATCTACTTTTTTATATGGTGGCTATACTCAAGCAGAGCGAAAGATACTCTGCTTTTATAACAGAGATGAAGTAGAACAACCAGTACTACCGCTAGAATGCATTCACATTAAACCAGTAAATGCAAAATTTAGCAATGCTTTAACACATAGAGATTTTCTAGGTGCAATACTAAATCTTGGAATCTCCCGAAGTAAGATTGGTGATATCTTAATTGATGAAAACGAATGCTATGTTTTTTGCATTCAAAATATTGCTCCATTTATTATGGATAATCTATATATGGTGAAACATACCAATATAGTTTCTCGGATTATTCCAATTAATGAGGTTAATTATACTCCTCGATATATAACAATCACAGGGACGGTTGCCTCCTTCCGACTAGATGCTATATTGCCTCTTGCATTTAAATCATCTAGAAGTAGTTTAAGCAACCTAATTACAGCTGGTAAAGTATCTGTAAATGGAAGACTGATACAATCTAATAAGTATCTACTTAAGGAAGATGATATAGTATCAGTAAGGGGATATGGAAAGTTTCAGTATAAAGGGGAAGGCAATCAGACTAAAAAAGGTAGATTTTATGTAACCATATTAAAATACGATTAGGAGGAATACAAATGTTAACACCTATAGAGATACAAGGGAAATCATTTAAATCTGGTTTTGGTTATGATAAAAAGGATGTTGATTCCTATATAAAAGAAGTTCTATCCAATTATGAGGTACTATATAAAGAAAATGTTGAGTTAGCGGATAAAATTACAGTTCTTAATGATGGGATTCAGTATTATAAAACAATTGAAAAGACACTTCAAAAAGCTCTTGTATTGGCAGAAAAAACAGCTGAAGAAACGAAAGAAGCTGCATTAATAAAAGCGAAATCAATAGAGAAAGAAGCACGTGTCCAAGGGAATAGTATTATAGCTGATGCTAAAAATGAATTAAACCATATTCATTCTCAAACGATAGAACTTGTGCAACAGTATGAGAAGTATAAAATTCAATTCAAAAAATTAGCAGAGATGCAACTTGAAATCTTGGAATCTGAGACTTTTAATCTTGGAATATCGAATTTGGATGTAATTCTTAGTCAAGGCCTAGATTCTATTAATAATGATTCAACACAGGAAGATAATATCGACCATAGCGAAAATGAGGGAACTACTGATAACGTAGTTGATCAAGTAGATATTAATATAGATGATAAGTTAGAGCCAGAAGATATAGAATATATTGATATAGAATCTTAAGATAGAAGCATATATCAATTATATAAATACAGTAAGCAATCTACAAAGGAGAACGATATATGAGTGAAAAAATAATTGTAAATCAAGACGGAGCTCCTATATATGACATTCATCTTACCAATGATTTTCAAGGTTTAGAATACTTATGTAAGCCCTCCCAGTTAAATAATAAGAAAGTATGTATTGTATCAGATAGCAATGTAAGCATACATTATCTGAATACAATGATTGAGTTAATGAGACCAATTGCTTCTCAAGTGGATTATTATGTCTTCCCAGCTGGTGAAGATAGTAAAAACCTAAATACAGTAAAATTAGTATATGAAAAACTGATTCTTGCTAGATATGATCGAAAGGATATATTAATTGCTC
>CAZAKD010000032.1:0-5077 GCA_964485435.1 uncultured Lachnospiraceae bacterium | reverse complement strand
AGATTCCTACCAGCTTATTAGCTATGGTTGATAGTAGTATTGGTGGAAAAACAGGAGTAGATTTTGATTCTTATAAAAACATGGTGGGGGCATTTCATCAACCTAAAGGAGTTTATATTAATCTAGATACCTTATCCTCCTTAGAAGACAGAGAATTCTATTCTGGAATAGGCGAGATTGTTAAACATGGCCTAATTAAGGATAAAGGGTATTATATATGGCTTAAAGAGAATGCAGACAATATTCTAGAGAGAAATTCATTTGTATTGCAAGAGATGGTTTATAGAAGTTGCCTCATAAAAAAGGAAGTTGTTGAAAATGATTTTAAAGAGGCTGGGGAAAGAGCTCTCCTAAACTTTGGTCATACCATAGGTCATGCTGTAGAGAAGTTAATGAACTTTCAACTTCTACATGGGGAATGTGTAAGCATTGGAATTGTTGCTGCAGCTTACATATCCTATATAAAACAAATGATTGACATAAATGAGTTAGATGATATCAAACGCACATTATTACTATTTAAGCTTCCTATTACTATATCTGGGCTTAACAATCAGGAGATTCTTCATGCATTGAAGCATGATAAAAAGATGAGTGGAAATCATATTAACTTTATTTTATTAAATGAAATTGGAAAGGCTGTAATTGATACCAATGTAACGGATCATGATATCCTAGATGCATTGAACTACATTACTAGTTAGGGAATACTTATGAAACGAATCGGCTTATTTATTGGAATGATACTATTAATTATCTTAGATCAAGTTACAAAATATCTTGCAATTATTAAATTGAAGGGCAAGGAACCTTTCACTATTATTCCCAAGGTTTTTCAACTTCAATATCTAGAAAATTCTGGAGCAGCTTTTGGGATCCTTCAAAACCAAAGAATATTCTTTGTAATTACTGCAGTAATCACTTTAACGATTATCTTTATACTTATTTTTCGTATACCTGCAAATAAAAAGTACAAGCCTTTACTCTATATACTAATGTTTATATCAGCAGGAGCCATTGGAAATCTAATTGATAGAATTCGATTTAATTATGTAGTTGATTTCTTTTATTTTGAATTAATTGATTTTCCAATATTCAATGTTGCTGATTGCTATGTATCTGTATCTGCAGTATTTCTTGTTTTATTGTTTTTATTTTATTATAAAGATGAAGATTTTGATTTCTTATCTTTTAAGAAGAATGTAAATAAAGGTAGCAATGATGATGAATAAGGATATTATAGAATATACAGTGATGGAAGAAGATCAAGGAATGCGTATTGATCGGTATATCTCTTCACAAACCAACGAATTATCACGTTCTTTTATACAAAAGTTGATTAAAAATAATGATATTCTTGTAAATAGCGAAGGAATTAAATCTAGTTATCAAGTAGATACAGGTGATGTTATCACTGTTATGGTACCTGAACCAGTAGAGTTGGAGATGATTGCAGAAGATATTCCATTAGATATATTATATGAAGATCAGGATATTATCCTTATTAATAAGGGAAAAGGTATGGTAGTACATCCTGCGGCAGGGCATTATTCAGGTACTTTAGTGAATGCCTTGCTTTATCATTGTAAGGATGATCTATCAGGCATAAATGGCGTTTTAAGGCCTGGAATTGTACATCGTATAGATATGAACACTACTGGGGTAATTGTAGCGTGTAAAAATGATAAAGCACATGCTATTGTTGCTGAACAATTGAAAGAACATTCTATTACTAGAAAATATAATGCATTAGTCTATGGTAACTTCAAAGATATGGGCGGGAAAGTTGATGCCCCTATTGGAAGGAGCCCTTCAGATCGAAAAAAAATGGCCATAACCCAGCGTGGAGGAAAAAGGGCCGTTACCCACTATGCTGTAATTGAGAATCTTGGAAAAAAATATTCTCATATTGAATGTAGCCTTGAAACTGGACGGACACATCAGATTCGTGTTCATATGGCAAGTATCCACCATCCTTTAATAGGAGATGTAGTATATGGTCCAAGCAAAGACAATTTTAATCTAGAAGGACAATGCTTGCACGCCCGAGTACTTGGATTCATTCACCCTTCTACAGGTAAATACATGGAGTGGGAAGCGCCTATTCCTGATTATTTCACGAATCTAATGGGTAAGTTGAGGTAATATGCTTTATGAAAAGAAAACACTTAGAATCTCTTTTAAACTGGTACAATAATAAGAATAGGAAACCATTTTTGTTAAATGGAACAAAAGGGGTGGGGAAAACCTATCTTATTTTTGATTTCTCTAAATTGTATTTTTCCAATACAATTTATCTTAATTTTGAAAGGGATTCTAATTTAGTGTCACTTTTTAATAACGATGACTATGAACAGATCCTATCTAATATTGAGAAACATTACAACCGATCTTTTCAACAGGAATCTACTGTATTAATATTAGATGAAATCATTCATTGTCCTAATATACTGTTCTTTATTAATAAATATATATCTTGTACAACATCAAATGACTGGAAATTAATATGTATCAAAAGCACTATCTTCAATGATAAACAAGAGCAAGAGATTTTATCTAAGAGTATAAATGCAACTCTATATCCGTTTGATTTTGAAGAGTTTTTATGGGCAACTGGTCATGAATGGTATGCTGAAGTAATTAGAGAGCATTATCAAAGTAACAAAAAGGTGCCTGATATTGTTCATAAAGAGCTCTTAGATCTATTAGAATTATATCTATACGTTGGTGGAATGCCTCGCGCTATTAATGAATATATCCAACTAGAATCTGTTATAAATGTTAAGGAACAACAGAATTATCTATTAGAAGGTATCTATAGGGATGCAATACATATACTTGGTGAAAGCGATGGACTTAAAGTAAAGAATATGATTCAAACAATGAATCAGCAACTTTGTAAAAAAAACAAAAAGTTTCAGTATAAGATCATTCGTAAAGGTGCCACTCAATCACAATATGAAGAATCGCTACAGTATCTAATTAAAAATCACATTTTACTACCATCAAATAAGATGAATTCTGATTCAGAGATTCTATATTTATATGATATAGGGGTTCTTAATGCTATGATGCCATCAATGGATGGATTAGATGAGGAGAGTAGAAGAGGGCTTATAGAAAATTATATTGGGAATCAATTTATAATTAACCATAATAAACTTTGTTTTTGGGAATCCAATGCGACAGCAAGAATAAACTTTATTGCCAAGGATAAGTTATCGCATACATATTTACCCATCGAAGTAAGCATAGATAATAATACTAGAACAAAAAGTTTAAATATATTTAAACAAGAGTATCCCTGTGAATACAGTATTAAATTATCTACGAATAATTTTGGAATGAGGCGGGGAGTTAAGTATGTTCCCTTATATGCTGCATTCTGTATTAGTTGAATATATTATGTTTTTAATGTTTTTCTTATATTTCAATGATTGACTTTTGTGTTCTATGCATGTAGAATTCTAATAGGTTAGTAAATTTACAATAAGGAAATCCAGTCTATTGTTGTAGAACACCAAGAGTATCACTCTTTAAAAATCAGGATTTGTTGGTCTTTGCTTGTCTACAATTGTAGAATGGAATAGTTTTATGGTTTTTGTTAGATTATTATATTTAATAATAAGTGTTTTTATATATTTGGGGAGGTTTAGAATGAAAGAGATTCATATACACGAGGGTGAACTTAATGTTATGGAATTACTTTGGACGAATCAAGTATTAGCAGCAAAGGATATAGCACGTATTATAAAAGAATATGTTGGTTGGGAAAAGAATACTACCTATACAGTGATCAAAAGGTTAATAGATAAGGGAGCTATTAAAAAAGAGACCCCAGGGTTTATATGCCGTCCTGCAGTTTCAAAAAGAACCATACAAAATACCGAAACAAAGGATTTAATTAATAAATACTTTAATGGTTCATTAAATAACTTCTTTACAGAATATCTAAAGAACCAAAGTCTTTCTGTAAGTGAATTATTAGAATTACAACGTATTATTAGTGAGCAGAAGCGTTAAATAAAAACTGAATATAAATATAATACATATAACTTAGATGTTATATATACGACTGGAGAAAAAATTATGAGTAAACAAATGAAAAAAATACTAATGGCGTTTATTGGAGTAGCATTGACTGGGGTATGTGTGGGAATCTTTAATACGGCTTTATTAGGAGCGGACCCATTTACAGTATTCGTAACAGGTATTTCAAATTTAGCTGGTGTTGGTTATGGAACCATATATACATTCGTAACAGGTGCATTGTTAATCGTTGTTTTTTTACTGGATCGTCATTACATAGGCATAGCTACAATCTTTAATCTGTTTGGAGTAGGGTATATTGCTGAAGGAACTGCATACTTAATATCTCTCTTTTATAAAGAGGGTAGTATAGTGATTCGAGTTCTATTATTCTTACTTGGCTTATTACTTTTATGCTTCGCTTCTTCAATGTATTTTACAGCAGACTTAGGAGTGTCTGCATATGATGCAATATCTTTAATTATCTCAAAAAGGACACCAATTCCTTTTAAGTTCTGTAGAATTATTACTGATTTAATCTGCGTTATTATTGGAGTTGTATGTAAGGCTATAGTTGGAATCGGTACAGTAATAACAGCATTCTTTATGGGGCCTATAGTACAGTGGTTTATAACAAACTTTTCTGATCCACTTTTGAATGGAAAGAAAGAGAAGTAAGGATTTGAAATAACTGCTGATGGCAAAAAAATTCTTAACACCCTTCATGTTATTAATGATAAAGTGTTAATGCAGTTTCCTTCTTTTAGAGAATTTAAGAACTTAATATGAACTTGGAGTCACTGTAAAATATGATATATTCGATAAGTTACCAAATTCAACAAATGTTGAAGAAGTTACAAAGAATCTTGAGATTCAAAAAATATTAGATGATCATAAATTTATCAATAGTTTTGATGGACATAAGTTTTATGTAAGTTCATGGCTATCTGCAAAGGTGTATTTTAATGGGGATATAGAATATATAAATGAAAATTCGATTAAATCACAGGATGATTTATCTGATATCGAAAGATATGATTTTTCAGAT
>CAZAKD010000031.1:0-12382 GCA_964485435.1 uncultured Lachnospiraceae bacterium | reverse complement strand
TTAGTAAAATATACGGTAGACATATCTTGTACATATACTGGGTAGAATGTATACCCTTGTAATTTCTTATTAATTGCCACTAGTAGTGGAGGATCTTGCAGATATACAGAAGCCGCATCATTCGTCAATAACCTTTGTAGTTTCTGGTAAGCCTCTACCTTTTCTCCATCATCTATGGCATTAATCGCTTGAATTAATACTTCATCATATTCTGCATTACTATAATTCACAAAGTTATTAGAAGCAGTTGATAGGTAACGTTCCATAACATCTCTTGGGGCTAATTTAGCATCTAGCCCAATTACTGTGGCATCATAATCTCTTCCAACATAGACATCACTCAACCAGCTAGCCCACTCTACTTGCTTAATGGTAGTAGTAATTCCTACTGCTTTTAATTGCTCTACGATAACCTGTGCCGTATCAATATGATATTGATAATTAGATGGAACTGTAATAGCAAATGTAAATCCATTCTCATATCCTGCACTTGCAAGTAATTCTTTCGCTTTCTCAGGATTATATGGATACACATCATTTAATTCTTCTAAATAATATTTCACATAGTTAGGGAACATATTGGTTCCAATCACACTTCCCTTACCACCAGCAACCATATCTAATATCGCTTGTTTATCAATTGCATAGTTCATTGCCTGTCTTACTTCTAGACTTGTGAATGGTTCCACTTTATTGTTTAAAAATAAAGCTTGTACCAGATTCATATGACCTTCTTCAATCCTTAGAGTTCCTTCTAACTGCTTTGCTTGAGCATCTGTTAGATATGGAAATATATCAATCGTTCCTGATTGTAGGTCCATAAAAGCTGCATCAGTATTAGATACAATCTTAAATGTTACCTTATCCAGATAAGCTTTGCTCTCACCGAGGTAATTTGGATTCTTTACAACAACCAGATTCTCTAGTGGAGAATAGGATTCATATAAAAATGGTCCAGTTCCAATTGGTTTTGATTCTTGCTCATGATAGTCCTTAGGTATAATTGCTGTAGTGAGATAACCAATTAATTCTGTGTTTGCCTCTTTGAGTATAAGCTGAATCTGGCTATCATCTAGAATCTTGATCTCTTTAATATTAGAAAGCGCTGGGTCTACGATGACGGAAGGATCCGTCTCCTCTAGCAAACCAGCGCTTCTTTTTATTGAATATTCAACATCCTGCACTGTAACAATTTGCCCGTTATGAAACTGTATACCTTCTCTTAATTGGAAAGTATATACCAAACCATCTGTTGATATGTCATAATCGCTTGCTACGGCCGGAATTAAATTACCATTCTTATCAGGTTTTACTAAACCTTCAAAAATATTAAATAAAACTTCCTTAGTTCCTGCCGCAACTGCTTTGTGTGGGTCAAGACTATCTAAATCTTGTAGAATACCTACAACTACTGAACCTCCTTGTGTTGGTTCAGAACTGACAATATCTTCAGTGTCTGGAGTAGTGTCTTCGACCTCCTTTTTCTTATTGCCACTACATCCGTAGAGTGCAATTGAAAGTGTGAGTACGATAAGTAGTAAAAAAGCAACTGATAATTTGTTCTTTTTCATATAATTACTCCTAACTGTATTAAATTTTTTATGTGTCTATAACATTGTCAATTACATATTAATATTTTTCTGCTTATTTTGCAACTACTATTTCTTTCAGAACCTTTACCATCTTCTCCATTGATTGGACAGGTACGTACTCATATCTACCATGAAAATTATGTCCTCCAGTAGACAAATTAGGGCAAGGCAATCCCATATATGATAACCTTGAACCGTCTGTACCTCCACGAATTGGTCTAATAATTGGTTCTATTCCTACAGCCTCCATTGCCCTTTTTGCCGATTCAACAATATGCATATGAGGCTCTATCTGTTTTTTCATATTAAAGTAACTATCTTTTATCTCTAAATCTACAGTATTCTCACCATATTTCTCATTAAGATAAGCAGCGATCTTCTCAAACCTCTGTTTCTTATCTTCAAATAATTTCATATCGTGATCTCTAATAATATAATCTAGAGTCGTTAATTCTTCATTACCCTCTATATGACACAGATGTTGAAACCCTTCATAACCCTCAGTATAAGAAGGATTCTCTTGTACTGGAAGCATATTGTGAAACTCCATACCAATTAATATAGCATTTTTCAAGCGGTTCTTTGCATCTCCAGGGTGAATATTCACTCCATGAATCATAACTTTAGCTCCTGCTGCATTAAAATTCTCATATTCCAACTCACCAAGTTGACCACCATCTACAGTATAAGCATACTTTGCACCGAATTCTTCTACTCTAAAATGATCTGCACCTCTACCAATCTCCTCATCTGGAGTAAATCCAATTGCAATCTTACCATGAGAGATGTTCTTGTCTTTCACAATCTCTTCCACAAAAGTCATAATCTCAGCTATTCCAGCTTTGTCATCTGCACTAAGGAGAGTAGTGCCATCTGTTACAATAATATCTTGCCCAATATAATTCAATAAATGAGGAAATTCTTCAACTTTCATAATAATATCTTTTTCTTTATTTAGCACAATATCTCCACCTTGATAATCTTTGACGATAGAAGGATTAATATTATTACCCTCCATAGCCGGTGCAGTATCCATATGAGCAATAAAACCAATCACCGGTTCCTCTTCTCTACCACTTGTTGCAGGAATGCTGGCATAAATATATCCCTTCTCATCTATCCTAGCATCACTCACTCCTAGTCCTTTTAACTCCTCCACCAATGTCTGACCAAACTCCAACTGACTCCTAGTGCTTGGCACTGTTAACGATTCCTCATCTGATGTAGTATGAACTACAATATATTTTAAAAACCTCTCTGCTACCGTCATATTCCATGTCCTTTCTTCTATGTCTTATCGTGATTTATTGTTACTTATCATTACTTATCGTTACTTATCGTGACCTATCATTACTTATCATTACTTATCGTGACTTATCGTTACTATACAAACACCCTCCAGTAACCAGGAATGAGGTCCCGAGCAAATGCTACTGAAAAGGAGTTTTTGCACTCGTCGGCACTTAGGCTCTGTCCTTTAGAGCCTTATGTACCGCTACGTAGTGCAACTAAGCGAAAGCGGCTCCCTTTCAGAAGCATTTACTCGGGGCAACATTCCGTCACTAGCATTTGTTTGGGCATCATTTTGTCACTAGCATATCATTCTCTTCCATAATAAAACTAACGTATAGTGCTGTTGAGATCACAACTGCTTTTTCATCAATATTAAAACATTCATGATGATTGGGGTATGCTCGTCCTAAAGATTCATTACCAGCCCCCACAAAAGCCATAACACCTGGTACCCTTTGTTGATATACAGAAAAGTCCTCTCCCAATAACATCTTTGGAATAGTAACGATATCTTCCTTATCAAATAGACGCTCTGCAGCCCTTTGGCCCACTTTTGTTAATTCCTCATCATTATCTACAACAGGATGAAGAGAACGTTGATAATCCACTCTTGCCACAGCATTGTAAGTACTTGCTGTTCCCTGAGCAATTCTCTTTACAGATTTCTCAATATGTTTTCCATCTATATGAGAAAATGTTCTTGCTGTTCCTTCTATAAATGCATCTCCTGATATAATATTATGTTGTGTTCCTGATTCGAAATGACCCACTGTTACCACTGCTGAATTAACAGGATCAAACTCCCTACTTATAATTGATTGCAAATTCATCACTGTGGCTGCCCCAGCTAATGTGGCATCTACACATTGTTGAGGTTTGCCTGCATGTCCTGAGTGACCTGATATATATATTTTAAATATATCCGAAGCTGCCATTCTAGGTCCAGACTCAATTGAAACCTTTCCACATGGAATATCTCCAAATACATGGAGTGAATATATAGCATCAACATCATCTAGATGTCCTGCTTCACAGATTAAATTGGCGCCTTTACAATTCTCCTCGGAAGGTTGAAATATTAATTTTACTGTACACTTTAATTCTTCTTCGTATTTTTTTATTATAGAAGCCGCTCCAAGTAAGGCTGCTGAATGAGCATCATGTCCACAAGCATGCATTACACCGGGGTTCACTGACTTATAACTCACTTCATTCTTTTCTTGGATTCGCAATGCGTCCATATCTGCACGCAAGGCTATTACTCTATCACCACTTCCTATAAAGCCAATAACCCCCGTCTCAGCTGTATTAACATAAGGAATCTCTAGATTCTTTAATTCTTCTTTAATCCTCTTGGAAGTCTCATACTCTTCCATTCCTAGCTCAGGATATTTGTGAAAATGTTTCCTTAAACGTATTACATGATTACTTATTAATTCTGCTTCTTTTTTAATATTCATAGTATCCTCCCTCTACTCTTAATAAAGGTCTTTCGATTCATATATTGGTTGAAAATCCTCACTATCTGTGCAGAAAAAACCTTCCAGTCTTTCTGATATTTCTCTAAATAATGGTTTTACTTCTCTATAATTCTTTTCTTCTAAATTCACTAAATATACTGACTTCACCTGATGTTGCTCTATAAACTCTTTATCGGAAGATTCTTTGAATTCAAAAGAATACAATTCAAAATCAACGGTGCCTTCATCAGTACATTCAATCTCAAGCACATTCATCTCTTCCCAAAATTGAACCTTACCACCGCTATCAACAATCACACTCTTTATTTCACTTGTATTTACACTTCTTCTACTCATAAAGAAAAGTTCCATCATTTTTTTAGTGACCTTTTGCTTGTCTTTTTTTTCATTTTTCTTAGCCATGGATAAACCTCCGATTTAATATTACCCTAATTTACCTCTATTGTAACCCATGAAAGGAAGAAAGGAAAGAAAAAAGGTGATACATGCTATACTTTGTAACCTATGAAATAAGACTTTATTCTAATAAAAAAACATGATATGATGGTTCAATGTGGGAATAGTATTCCCAAAATATAAAAATTGAATCTTACGGAGGTTATCATTATGTCAATGGATTATTTAATTGAAAAAATATCCGCTACTAAAAACCCAACTGTTGTAGGCTTAGATCCCAAGCTGGAGTATATTCCCGGCTATATCAAAGAAGGTCTTTATGAAAAGTATGGTAATACCCTAAAGGCTGCAGGCAAGGCTCTATTTATGTTTAATAAAGGCCTAATCGATTCCTTATACGATATTGTACCAGCCGTAAAACCACAAGTTGCCTATTATGAGATGTATGGATATGAAGGAATGAAAGCTCTTGCAAAGACTATTGAATATGCGAAAGAAAAAGGCATGTATGTAATTATTGATGGAAAGAGAAATGATATTGGAACAACTATGGAAGCTTATGCTACTGCTCATCTTGGAGAGACCATCGTTAATGGCGAAAAAATCAGAGCTTTTCAAGGAGACTCTTTAACTGCAAATGCCTACCTAGGTACTGATGGCATTGCTCCTCTTTTAAAAGTATGCGAAGAATACGATAAAGGCATATTTGTTCTTGTTAAGACTTCAAATCCTTCTTCAGGTGAACTTCAAGATAAATATATTGATGGTGAGCATGTATATGATGTAATGGCAAATATGTGTGAAACTTGGGGCAATTCATCCATTGGAAAATATGGTTACTCCTGCGTAGGTGCTGTTGTAGGTGCAACTTATCCAGAACAATTAAAAGAACTCCGCAAAAAGATGCCACATACTTTCTTCCTTGTTCCTGGATATGGTGCTCAAGGTGGGGGAGCTAATGATGTAAAATATGCTTTTGATTCTAATGGACGTGGTGCCATTGTGAATTCTTCTAGAGGAATTATATGTGCATATAAGAATTCTGATTATTCAGAAAAAGAATATGGAAAAGCTGCAAGAGCAGAAGCAATTCGTATGAGAGATGATATCTCATCTGTTATATAAGCCCAAAGGAGATGAATTATGAGGATTACAATTAAAAGTTCACAAGCAACAGCTACCATTGATACTTTAGGTGCAGAATTAAAATCATTCAAAGACTCTTCCGGAATAGAATATATTTGGTGTGGCGATCCAAAGCATTGGAAAGGAACTTCCCCCCTGCTTTTCCCTATGATTGGTAACCTTCGAAATGGAAAAACTGTAATTCACGGAAAAGAGTATGAAATACCAAAACACGGCTTTGTCAGAGATAAAGAGTTCCAAGTGATAGATTCTACCGAGAATTCAGTTACTTTTTCCTATCAAGATACTCCTGAGACTATTTTAATGTATCCCTATCACTTTGAGTTAAGACTCACATATGCTATAGAGGATTCTTCTCTCACCCTTCGCTATGATGTTGTAAATAAGGACGACAAACTTATGTATTATCATATAGGAGCCCATCCTGCATTTAATTGCCCTCTCCAAGACGGCGAAAAGTTCACTGATTATGTGCTTCGGTTTGAGAAGAAGGAAACTGTTGCCAGTCCAGTATATGATCTGACTAAGCTTCATTTTGATGCTGATCATTGTATCTATCATCTAGCAGACTCTAATGAATTATCCTTGGACTACTCATTATTTAATCATGATGCTGTAGTTTTTGATAATATGGAATCCAAAAAAGTATCATTGCTTAATCCAATCACAGGTAATGGCATTATGGTAGATTATAATGACTTTAAAGTAATTGCCTTTTGGACACCTATGAATGATACTGCACCATTTCTTTGTATTGAGCCTTGGAATGGCTCAGCCATATATAAAGATGAGGATGATGAATTCTCTCATAAAAGATACATACAAACAGCAGACATAAATGAGACAAATTCCTACGAATTAATCTTTCATATCCTTTAACCAATGACAATAATTTGAGAATCTTATGTATAAATATGCGGTATTTTAAATTTTAATGTAATCTTAATAAAATCTTATTGAAATTTTTAGAAATCTTTGTTATTCTTTACAAGAAACAATATATTAACCAATAAGGGGGAAATCATGTCAGAATTTAATAATGAATTAGAAAATCAAACACAAGATGTAAATCCTGTACCAGCTCAACAAGGGGCGGAACAAGTTCCTAGCCCAAAGAAAAAAAAGAAATGGTATATTCCAGTAGCACTACTAATTATAGCAGTTGCGGTTGTATCTGCATTCTTTTATCCTACCCTAGCAAATGCTTTTGCTAAGTTAACTTTGAGCCCTGCAGAATATTATCAAAAAATTGAGAGCTCAAACCAAGATAAGCAAATAGATAAGCTATCAAAGAGTTATGGTGAATATCTAGACTCATATGAGAAATATATGAAGGATGGTATCGGCACTAAGGCAAATATTACTGCCAATATTGATTCTAGTATAGTATCTCAATTTGGTTTAGCAGGCTTAGAATCAGTCTCTATATCCACAGATTCAATGATCAAAGATTATAAAACCAAAAGCGATCTAGGGCTCTTATTAAATGGTGAGAACATTGCTAATATTTCCATGCTAATGGATATGGGGAAACAAGAAGCTTTTTATCTCATACCAGGGTTAAATGAAGCTTACCTTAAAATGTCCTATTCTGATCTATATGAAGGCGAGCTTGCCTCAGCTAATCCAATGAATCTTTATCGTATCCTAGACGAGCAGACTCTTTCTGAAAAACAATTGAATCAGTTATTAAAAAAATATATTAATTTAGTAATTAAAGAACTGGATCAAGTCACTGAAACGAAAAATGATAAAGTAACCGCAGATGGAATAACTCAGTCTTATACGAAACTAAGTGTTAAGATTGATGACAAAAAAGCATTTGAGATTAGTAAATCTGTTCTGACCAAAGCTAGTTCTGATAAAGAATTGGAAGATTTATTAATTAAGATGAACCTTCTTACTTCAGAAGAGTATCATTCTAAGATTAAATCAGGCTTAGAAGAAATTGAGTACAATTTGAAAAACATCTCTACTACAGAAGATAACAATACCGTAATCATGTCTATATGGATTGATAACAAAGGTAATATTATGGGAAGAGAATTGGTGAGCGAAGCAACTGATGCTCCATTCCAGATGGGATATCAAAAAGCCATTGATGGTACTAAGATGGGAATACGAGTATGGGCTTCTCAAGACAAAAAAGAGTTCCTTTCTGCTACAGGAACAGTTTCATTAAAAGCTTCTGGTATATCAGGCGATATTCATATGAATCTGAATCAAGAAGGTACTAGTCCACTTCAGCTTACTGTAAACATTAAGGATGCTAATTATAAATATAAGGATGGATATACTTCAATTAATGGAGATTTTACATTTACAAGTGAGAATGACCCAGCAATTAAAGTTAATGTAAAAGCAACTGGTAAAGATAAGCAACAATCTATGGTTGTGGACGTTATACAAGGTACTGTAACTATGGTATCAGTTACGCTTGATTCATCTGTAACAGCATATACGAGTATAGAGATGCCAGTATCTTCAGCTAAAACATATGATATGATAACAGAGATTGATCAATATATAGAATCTTCTGATTTGACAGGTTACTTAGAAGGTATCAATGAAAAGATAAAGATTGAGCCAATTAATGCTTTGCTTAACAATTATATACAATACTCTGCTTATTATTAATTCATATAAATTTTAGAATTACATTCTTTTTTTTACCCCACTTCTATGATAAACTAAGATAGATAAAAAAGTTTAGAAGTGGGGATTTTTATGACAAATTATACAGAGTTAGAAGAAAATGCTAATATCTATAAAAAAAGAAATGAAACAATCTCCGAGAAGGAAAAGTTTGCTTCAATGAATACGAAAGAAAAGTTCCAATACTTTAATGATTATTATAGGAACAAAACTATTGCAGGCGTAATTATTCTTGGAATTAGTGTCAGTTTACTATATACTATCTTCTCACCCAAACCGGAAACAATTCTTTATGCAGCTATCGTTAATGATTATCTAGAAGAAGAAGTGTTAAAACAAGGTGCAACTGACTTTCTTTCCTTGTTATCTCTAGACGAAGATGACCATAATATTGTCCTAGATAGTAGTTATTATCTAGCAGATGATGCCTCAAGTGTTACTATGGCCTCTGAGCAAAAATTGACCACCTATGTATTCTCTAATGACGTAGATGTTATCATTACAGATGAAGCTCAGTTTAAAAGGTTTGCACGAATGGGTTACTTTGAAAATTTATCCAATCAACTTCCAACGAATCTATATAGTGATTTTGCTGATTCTTTCTTTTTGGCAGATGATCCTGATGGAACTTCTTACAATGCTTATGGCATATACCTAGATGATAGTACAGTGTATGAGAACCTCGGGTCTATCCTGGAAGAACCAGTGATTGGAATAGTCGCTAATTCTAATCGCAAAAAAAATAGTGTAGATTTCATACGTTATTTGTTTCAACTACTACCTGATCAGTCAAATTAATAGTAATAAAACATAAAAGAGAAGAGTTCCGGTTATTTTGGTTCTCTTCTCTCACTTATATTCTATATTCTTTTATCTATTAGTTTTTAGGGGTGATATAGCCTTGTGCTTTTAATAATTCTGCAATAAGCACTGCACCACCTGCTGCACCACGAACTGTATTATGTGATAAACCAACGAACTTATAGTCATATACTGTATCTTCTCTCAAGCGTCCAATACATACTCCCATACCATTTTCGTAGTCCCTATCAAGTTTTGCTTGTGGACGATTCTCTTCCTCAAAGTACTTGATAAATTGTACAGGTGCATTTGGTAGCTTCAATTCTTGAGGTAATCCTTTAAAATTAGACCAAGCACTTAAGATCTGCTCTTTCGTAGGTTTCTTCTTAAATTTAACAAATACTGCTGCTGTATGACCATCTGTTACAGGAACACGAATACATTGTGTCGTAATAACAGGCTCACTTGCCTTAACAATCTCACCATTTTCAACTTTTCCAAATATTCTAAGTGGTTCCTGTTCACTTTTCTCTTCTTCACCACCAATAAACGGGATTACGTTATCCAGCATCTCTGGCCAGTCTGTAAAGTTCTTACCTGCGCCTGATATAGCTTGATATGTTGTTGCAACAACAACAGTAGGCTCATATTCCTTTAATGCATAAAGTGCTGGTGTATAACTTTGAATAGAACAATTTGGTTTTACAACAATGAATCCGTTTGTAGTTCCAAGACGCTTTTTCTGATCTTTAATAACTTCCAAATGTTCAGGGTTTAGTTCTGGAACAACCATAGGTACATCAGGAGTCCATCTATGCGCACTGTTATTTGATACAACAGGAGTCTCTGTCTTAGCATAAGCCTCTTCAATTGCTTTGATCTCATCTTTAGTCATATCTACTGCACTAAATACAAAATCAACATCTTTGCTAACTTCATCTACATTATTTACATTCTTAACAACGATTTTCTTTACTGCTTCTGGCATAGGTGTGGACATCTTCCAACGGCTACCTACTGCTTCTTCATATGTTTTACCTTCACTCCTTGGGCTTGCTGCAATTACTACTACATCAAACCATGGATGATTATCTAATAGAGATATAAAACGTTGTCCTACCATTCCAGTACCACCAAGGATACCAACTTTTAATTTGTTACTCATCACTTCACCTCATATTCATTATATGCCTTACCAGTTTCTGTGCTCCTGGCGCGAACATTTGTCTTTCTAGTAAGTATACTACACTGATTTTAATTAAAATGCAAGAATTTTTTTTAAAAAATTTGCTTTTTGGTTATTATGAATAAATGAAATCATTTGTTAAAACTTTGTTTGGTAATTATTTAATCTCTTGAATAATTTATCATTTTCTGATATTATAGGTCTGCTTATGTTGATAAATATATAAACTTGTTAAATCTCTAGGAGGATATTGTCATGAATTTAGAATCAAATTGTCTTGTTGCTCAATCTGGTGGGCCTACAGCTGTAATCAACTCCAGTCTAGCCGGTGTCATCAGTAAAGCCTTACATGAAACAAAGATTCATCAAATATATGGTGCTATTAATGGAATACAAGGTGTGCTTGAAGAAAACTTCGTCAATCTTTCAGAGCAGTTTCGCGAAAAGGAATCAGACATTAACCTTCTTAAGCATTCTCCAGCTATGTATCTTGGTTCCTGTCGATATAAGTTAGCTAGTTATAATGAAAACTCTTCTGATTATGCACTTATTTTCCAAGTATTTCAAAAGTATAATATAAAGTATTTCTTATATATTGGTGGCAATGATTCCATGGATACTGTAGCAAAACTATCTGCTTATGGTAATTCTATTAATTCAGATGTGAAGATTATGGGAATTCCAAAAACAATTGATAACGATCTAGAGTGTATCGATCATACCCCTGGCTTTGGATCTGCTGCTAAATACATAGCTACCTCTCTTCTAGAGATAGCTCATGATGCATATATCTATGATACCAATAGTGTAACCATTGTTGAGATAATGGGACGTAATGCAGGTTGGCTTACTGCATCAGCTGCCCTTGCAAGAAATGAATATAGCACAGCACCACATCTTATCTATTTACCTGAAGTTCCTTTCAGTACTGGGTCCTTTGTCGCAGATCTAAAAGAACAACTTGCAAAGCGTAAACATGTAATTATTGCCGTGTCTGAAGGTGTAAAAGATAAAAATGGCTCATACATCAGTGCAGAATCAGCTAAAAAAGATCAATTCGGCCATGTTATGCTTAGTGGAACAGGAAAATACCTAGAACGACTTGTGCAAAATACCATTGGTTGTAAAGTACGTTCTATAGAATTAAATGTTCTACAACGTTGTGCTAATCATGTTAGTTCATCTATCGATGTGAATGAATCTTTTACATTAGGCGAGCTAGGTGTTGTGTATGCTTTAGAAGGTCGCACTGGTCAAATGGTTACATTGAAAAGAGATTGTAATACTCCATATATGGTAAGTTATGATTCTATTTCTATAGAAAAAGTTGCCAACCTAGAAAAGAAGATTCCTATTGAATGGATTACTGAATCAGGCAATGACATTACTTCAGAATTAATCGATTATATGCAGCCATTGATATATGGGGAAGTTGATAGAAAATATCGATCAGGTTTACCAGTCTATCTTCCAGTAAGTCATTTAGTAAAATAGAACTTGACAGCATATCCAAACAATGGTATACTGTCGAAAATGAAAAGCGATGATAAGAAGGAGTACACATTGAGTATTCATATCAGAGAGAAGATGGTTGGTGGAAATCTTTATGTGGCAATGTGGAAGCAGTCTTTGAGCTATGAACCGAACAGTACTTATCCCAGTAGGCTTCATCGGAATTTCCTCCGTTAGCAGGAAGCAGTATTATATGTACTGACTGAGAGCAGAGTTTTCTCTGAATTTAGGTGGTAACACGGACAAGAAATGTTCGCCCTAAGCTATTAATAGCTTAGGGCTTTTTTTATTATCCATTAGAAAAAATTATCTATATATTT
>CAZAKD010000030.1:0-12483 GCA_964485435.1 uncultured Lachnospiraceae bacterium | reverse complement strand
ATCATAGTATCATGAAAAGTCATTCCATTTACTACAGGAGTTGGACTAGAGTCATAGATAGCTTTCCATAGATAGTATATAAGGATTAGATAACTTAGATTTCCAATTATGGTAATCGCAAAACTCATAGGAAAAGCTAGACTTTCCATAATACTTGCCTTTGTTAAGGATAAATATTTGCTTAGAGAGAATTTTCTTTTTTCACTCATCATATCCCCCCTCATAGATTTTTTTAATTACACTTTCCGTAGAAATCTCTTGTAAGGACATGTCTCTAATCTTATGCTTCTCTTCAATACAATGGACAATTTTCATCATAGATATTTCTTCTTCATTCAGCAACACATCAATCCATTTCTCATCTACTGTTACTCTAAGACTAGATGCCGCTGGGTATTTTTCATTTAAAAGCAACTCAATCTCTTTGGCTTTTTTAGATAACTCTAGGTCTTCCAGGTTCATATCTTTCTTTGAGAAATTTAATTTCAGTGTTCTATACGCTCCAAAGTAACTTCGTAAATTATCTATATTATTATCATAAAGCATCTCACCTTTATCAATAATAACAATTCTTTTACAAAGTGCGTCTACATCGCCCATATCGTGGGTAGTTAATATAACGGTTGTTCCTTTTTCTTTATTCAAGGCTTTTACTAATTGACGGATCTTGCTTTTCATAGATACATCAAGTCCGATGGTTGGCTCGTCTAGAAAAACAACGCTTGGATTATGTATAAATGATGCCAATATATCACACAAAGTCCTTTGCCCTAACGACATCTGTCTTACCGGCTTTTGATACAGTTCACTTGCACCAATTAAAGAGTCGAAGTATTCCAGATTATCTTTATAGCTTTTATCATCCACCCGGTAAATTTCTTTTAAGATGCGAAAGGATTCGATGGCTGGTAATGCCCACCAAAGTTGAGTTCTTTGACCAAATACAACTCCAATGTTTTGTGCATTCTTGCTTCGATTCTTATAAGGAACACGACCATTAACCACTATCTCTCCCGGCATAATACTCATCGTAACATCATTTACTGCTTTTAGAGTTTTATAGTTTCGAGAGAATAGATCTACTATGGAACCTCGCAAACCTTCCCGCTTATTCAGTATCTTAAACTCTTTAGTGATATGATCCATTGTTATAATTGGTTCCATAACTTCCCCCCATAATCAAATATAATTAAAAAATTGTACCATTATAAAGAATAAGGTTCAAGTATCTATATTTTAAGAAGGTGTCTGTTTTCAATATTTATATTTAAAAAGGATTGCTGGTACAATAATATACCCGCAATCCTTTCCATCATATCTATACCAATCTAGTTTTCTTAATTATCTCGATAAATTCTGCGTTATTCTTCGTTTTAATGAACATATCAATGATTCGCTCTAAGGCATCATCAGATTTCATTCCACTTAAAGCTTTATGCATTAAGAGATTTGCTTCTAATTCGTACTGATTCAATAACAAGTCATCTCTCCTTGTGCTTGATTTAGCCAAGTCAATTGCAGGGAAGATTCTTTTCTCGGAAAGGGCTCTATCTAGAACCAGTTCCATATTACCTGTTCCTTTGAATTCCTCAAATACTACATCATCCATTCTACTTCCTGTGTCTACTAGGGCTGTTGCAAGAATGGTTAGACTTCCACCCTCTCGCATATTTCTAGCTGCACCGAAGAATCTCTTTGGCATATATAGGGCAGCTGGGTCTAAACCACCAGATAAAGTTCTACCACTTGCCTGTACGGTAAGATTATATGCCCTTGCAAGACGAGTAATGCTATCTAGTAAAATTACAACATCTTTTTTATGTTCTACAAGACGTTTTCCTCTTTCAATAACCATCTCAGATACTCTCTTATGGTTCTCTGGAAGTTCATCAAAAGTTGAATAGATCACTTCTACATTTTTACCTTCAATAGATTCCTTAATATCAGTCACTTCTTCAGGACGTTCGTCTATGAGAAGAAGAATAAGGTTTATATCTGGATAATTCTGCGTTATTGCTTTGGCAACCTGTTTAATTAGTGTTGTCTTACCTGCCTTTGGCGGAGATACGATCATACCTCTTTGACCCTTACCAATAGGTGCAATAAGGTCTACCATTCTCATGGAAACAGAAGCTCCTGGCGTCTCAAGATGAATTCTCTCATTTGGAAAGATAGGCGTTAAGTCTTCAAATTTTTTTCTTTTTGTTGCCTCATTTACAGGGAAACCATTAATCAATTTTACAAAGAGTAAAGCGCTAAATTTCTCATTCTGATTACGTATACGTGTGTTGCCACGGATAATATCACCTGTTTTTAGATTAAAGCGTCGTATCTGTGCCGGAGATACATATACATCATTTTCACCAGGAAGATAATTATCACATCGAATAAATCCATATCCATCAGCGAGCACCTCCAAGATTCCTTCTTTCGTTTCTCCACTATCAAGTTGATTCATATCAGTAGTGAATACAGGTTTCTGTTGTACTTCATTACTTTGATAATGTGGTGGTTCTTCCTTTACATATCCTGCAGAATCGTTTTTTTCAGTCATACCTTCAGATTCTAAAATCGCATCAATTAACTCTTGCTTTCTCATAGTGGATATATTCTTTATCCCCTTCTTTTTGGCTACTTCTTTTAAAAATGTAAGGGTTTGAGCTTCATAATCATTTTCTTTCATATATAATACTCCTTTTCTTAATTCATTACTTTTTAATATGAATGAGATATAGTTCGAATGAGATTCATTCCGAATAGGCACTTGATCATTACCTATATGCGATCAATAGAAATGCTACTGCTGCAACATCCATAACCAATTTAAACATCTGGATTCTACTTCTATTATACACGGTTTATATTTATAATACAATAAATATTGGGGACGGTACCTGAAGAGTTGGGGACGGTACCTAGCGGGCTAGGTACCGTCCCCAACTCTTCAGGTACCGTCCCCAATATTGTTTTTTTCCCTTAAGTATATTATACTGATATCAAGATATAAAAGAAACGAAAACTACCAAAATTTATATTATAGGGGGAGAATATAATGGCAACTATTAGTGTATGTATGATTGTAAAAAACGAAGAAGCCATCCTTGCAAGGTGCTTAGATTGCCTCAAGGGCATTGCAGATGAGATTATTATAGTTGATACAGGTTCTACGGATAAAACCAAAGATATTGCGGCACAATATACTGACCGTATCTATGATTTTGTTTGGATTAATGATTTTGCAGCAGCACGTAATTATTCTTTCTCAAAAGCTACAAAGGAGTATATCTATGTGGCTGATGCAGATGAAGTAATCGACCTGGATAATCAATTGAAAATGAAACAATTAAAGGATATGATACTCCCGGAGATAGAAGTTGTACAAATGTATTATGCAAATCAACTTGCACATGGTACCACATATAATTATGATAAAGAATACCGACCAAAACTCTTCAAGAGATTACGTACATTTCAATGGGTTGACCCAATTCATGAAACGATAGAACTCACCCCTGTAGTGTATGATAGCGATATTGAGATTATTCACATGGCTACTTCAAGTCACGGGGAAAGGGATTTCTATATCTTCCAATCACTGATTAAAAAGGGAGAACCCTTATCTAAAAAGTTGATTCATATGTATGCTAGGGAGTTATATATAGTAGGAAATGAACAGGACTTTTTAAATGCATATGATTATTTTCTAAGTCAACTAGATAACGAGAATAGATCGTTAGAGGAACTAAAGGATATAAGATGCGTTGTGGTACGAGGAAGTAGATTGCACGGAGATACACATCATTTTCTGAAAAATGTTACAAAAGGAATTGTAGAGCCTAATCCTGCCTCAGAGATTTGCTATGAACTTGGAGAACATTTCTATGAACTAGAAGATTATAAAGAAGCAACCATATGGTATTATAACGCAGTATACGAAACTACTAGCGCTTTAAACATTCATTATAACGGCATTCTCCCTCTTAAAAGACTAGCAGAGTGTTACAAAAAATTAGGACAAATAGATCAACAAAAAGCATATGAAGAATTGGCAGAAAATTGGTCTAATAAAGAATAGGAGGCAATTTATGATCTATATGTTGATAATATTAGGTATCTTTGTAGGTGATGGACTCATCAAAAAGTATATCGAAGACACTAAAGAATACGGTAAAGACGAAAAGATATTAAACGGCAAAATCATCCTAACGAAATATCATAATAGTGGAGCCATGCTTAATTTCTTGGATAAGCAAAAGAATATAGTTCTTGCTTTATCTTGCTTTATGCTAGGAACAATTTTTATGCTATTTGCTCTACTCGTACCAAAGAAAGGTAACAGACTTGCTAAATTAGGGTTATCCCTTATATTGGGTGGCGCCTTAAGTAATACCTATGATCGGATTAAGAAGAGCTATGTTGTAGACTATTTTAGTTTTTCATGCCTGAAGAAAGTCGTATTTAATATATCAGATCTATTTATCTTTCTTGGATCCCTGCTTACAGCCATAGGTCTAAAGTTTTAGTGAAAAGGGGACGGGGCTTGAACGATTGGGGACGGGGCTTTTTGCAAAAAGCCCCGTCCCCAATCGTTCAAGCCCCGTCCCCTTTTCATTAAAACAAGGTCACCTGCTCATATGTCTCTTCTACGTCATTCTCAATCAACACCCTTGCAAGCACCATCTCCTCGGCCTCATCCTCACTACCTTTTATACGCTCTGACTTCATATATTCCATTCCTCTTCTTAGACTTGAAGAGATTAGATTCAACACATATATGTTATCAAACCGGTTATATATAGACTCTCCACCCAATCCGGTCAAGCATATAAGTTGAGTATTCGTCTTTTTCGCTATATCCATTAAAGGTTTTAATAAATGAGAAGAGTTTGTTTGTGCAAATGGATTATCCATCACTAGAACTTTACCTTCTTCCTTCTCTGCAAATATATCTGTTTCGTCTCTTCGCATATAATAAAGTAGACTGGATAGAATTACAAACGCTGAGAGGAACCCTTCACCTCCAGAGTTCTTTGATACATCTGCCCATGTGATCGGATATTCTCTCTGTTCTTCTATCTTATATAATCTAATTCCTATATTACTTATTCCGACAACTTCATCATATAGATTCTTAGTTGTTATACGCTTTCCTATCAACTCATTCACATTCTCATTATTATCCATAGCCGCAAGAGACTGCTTTGTAAGCTCTTCTATATAATCTCGCATTCTTATTGCATAGGAACTCTCATTCTCTTCCCATATAGGCAAAGTCAATTTCAACATCTTTACTGATCTACCACGAATGTTGATTGAAGAGTTCTTATCTATCTTTCCTAATTCCATATGAACATCCTGAATATAATCCAATATTAGCTCAATTACCTTTGCTTTTTCCTTGTCTATATTTGCAATATCAATCTCTAACTTTTCCATCAATGTCTGGTATATATCAAGTGTTAGATACAATTGTTCTAACAAGGAATTCGCATCGTCTATTAGACTTATAAGCATCTCGATTCTTTTCATATAATATTCATCTGCAAATTCTTCTATTCTTGCAACTGTGCTTAATGTATCTCGTAATTTCCCTTGGGTTTTTATCTTTTCATCAATTGTTTCTCTATAATCCCTAAGCACTATTCCATTATACTCTCTGAATTCTTTATCAGACATATTGTTAAAATCTTCTGAAAAATCCACGTTTTCTGTTATCTTAAGATGTTCATATTGGGACAATGTCGTTAGACTCTGATTATACTTCTGAATTCGCCCATTTATTATTGATAACTTTTTCTCTTCTTTCTTTCGCTGTTCCTGCTGCTCAATAATACGCATCTTGAACTGAGTATCTATTATCTTTTTTCTCTCAACAGGCTCTAGCTGATTACACCTCTCCTTTAACTGTTTATATTCAGTATTGATATTCGCTTCTAGAATACCAATCTCTTTATCAAGAGCTATGATCTTCTTATCGATCTTCTTCTTGCTTATAATCTTCTGTTTTAGTTCATCTTCTACTTTACTCTCTTGGAATTCATCATATAATATGGTGTACTCTTCTTCTTCAAGGTTATACTTAGCTGCCTTTTTTAATAGGTCAACCTCACATTCGTTGAATATTTTCTTAGCCTTCTTGAGATTCTCTTCTATGGTTTGTTGTTCAACGGATATATTATCTGTTATAGCTTTATATCTTGCCTCTAGATCCTCAATATCCTTATTACTAATCTCTGTTACATCATAATGAAGATATTTATTAACTTCTGCATCTATTATTTTAAGATTACCTTGCTTTTCTGTTCTTTCTTCATGAGAGGCAGCATTATTAATCCTAAGCTGATTCTGTCTAGATACAATATCTTTCAAGGTAGAATTAATCTCTACAATTCTTTGTTCTATCTGTAAGAGTGTACTTTTATGTTGAACATATTCCTTATATTTACTGCTTAGTTCTTCTAATTCCTCAATCTGCTCACTAATTTTTATGATATCTTTCTCTAATTGATTTATATCTTCTAACGTCTTATCATAGTCCTTCTTTGATTTTAGTTGACTATCTTTTATAACTTCAATCTTAGTTTCTAGTGCACTCTTTTCCTTTATTGACTCTTCCAATAATATATTAGCCCTACTATATAATTCTTTATCTACCTTTTGATTCTTTAGTCGCTCTCTTTTCTCAAAATACGAATCCTGTTCTTCTTTCCTAATAGATATCTGTCTTTGCTTTTTCTCAAGTTCAGCCTCTTTCTCTATGATTAACACGGATAACTTATCAGCATCTAGTAGATTCTTATTGAACATGACAAAGAAGCTCACCTTGTCTACTCCTTCAAGCTGAGTTTCATTTCTCTCATATAATCTCTCTAGCTCTTCCCTTTTAATAATAGGAATTGGCCAGGATGTATATAAGTCTGACTTCTCAAACTTTAATTTTTCAACATCATCCATACTAAGAATTATAGAATATGGTATAAATGGATTATTATCTACCAATCTTTCATTATCCTGTATAGACTTGTCATTCTTCTTTAGCCAGTCCATTCCATACATATATTGAATATCAAGAGACTCTAGATATCCTATGAAGTTTTTAGGAAGTTCTATCACGTTTCCTTGCTTTAATCTATTGTATTCCTTTTCAATAGTAGAATATTCTTTTGATAAGCGTTCTAGCCCCATATCCACTTCTTGAATTTTATAGTTACACCCATCAATAATCTTAGATGTATCGAATATATCTTTCTCTTCTAGACCAAGATACCTAATCATTATCTTTCTTTCTTCTAGTTCTTCCTTATAATTATCTATATCTTTTCTTATATTATCAATAAGAGCTTCACTTTTGGACTTGCTACTCTGAGCATCTTCAAGATCTCTGGTTAGTATTCTCATCTTCTCATCAAGCTCTTCTTTATGCTTCTGTTTCTCTTTACGTTCTCTATTATCTGTTATCTTATTGTCTTTATAAGCAGTTAACTTTACTTCAAGGATTGCATCTTCATATTCACCCAATATATTACGCATGAGATTATCATTATAACGTTTGTTATATTTATCCTCGTTAGAATTATATGATTCTATTTTTTCATTTATCTTTCCAAGCTCAATACTAGCAGCAATACTCTTATCTTTCCACTCTTGTTCCTTAACGGATAAGGAATCCAACTCCTTCTCATTATCTTTCATATGATTCATAAGAAGATTTATATGATTAGATAGGATCTCTTTCTGCTCTTCATATCTGCGTCTTAGATTATATCCAAGCATATTCCTCTCAGGCTCTAGGTTAGATGCCTCACTTTTCTTTATCTCTAGCTTATTCTCATAGAACTGTAATTCTTTTGACGCATCTTTATACTTACCATGTAAGCGAGCACATTCATATATATTAATTCTCTTCTCCATTGCATTCATCTCATCATTGGCTTTATCACATATCGCTTGAGTAGAACCTAGCTCATATACAAGTCCATCCCTTTTATCTTCTAGATTGTATATATCGTAGGATAATTCTTCATAACTGATCTGATTAATCTTATTATTATAATCCTCTATGAGATTTTCTGTATCTATTCGTTCCATCTTATTTTCTTCCAGTAGCTTGTTAAACATTACCACGAGATTTGCAATTTGATTCTCACATCTAGTCTGTTCATCCGTATATCGTTTATAGCCCAGGGCAATATTCTCAATCTCCACCGCTTCTTCCCTGAACTTATTTATTACTTCTTTTCTTTCAATCTTCGAGCGATTCTCTCTATATTGCAATATATATTTTTCAACCAAGGATTCTGATTCTTTTATTCGGCTTTTTTCTTTATTCAACTTGCTTTCTACTGTGTCTATAAACCATTTTTCAATTAATCCTTTTTCATCTTTAGCCGTGGCAAATAGATCTGATAGCCCAGACTCCTTTAGATTAACCTTCTTAATGATATCTTCCCATTCCTTATGATTTATCTTATATTCTATCAGCCTATCAAAATATCTCTTTGACTGATGACTATTATTCATATCATAATAGTTGAATTCTCCTCTACTATCTTTCTTAAGGTCCTCAAAGAGCTGTTTACAATATCCATAGGTCTTTAAAGTCTTTGACTTCTCAGTAGTCTCGATCACTGCTAGATTATTGATATCATATCTACATCTTTCTTTATATTCACCAATTACATTAACAATCTCTAATTCTTCATCAGAATTATTATCGATAGTTGCAGCCTTTCTAACCATCATGCCAGTAAGAACGTATCCTGCATCACTATCAAGTGCCCACTCAACAAGTATAAATGTCGGTTTATTTGTTGTAAAAAAGCTTGCGAAGGGTCTATCTTCGGTATTCCTATATCGTTTATGTACAAATGGAGCAATCATCATTTGCACCATTACTGATTTACCACCACCATTTCGTAGTGACATTAATGTACTCTCACCATCAAAACGAAAAGTCTCATCATCCACATGAATCGCATTATTATTATAGTTTAGATTAATTATTCTTATAGCATTCATTTTACTCATAATCTACAACCCCCAAGACTTGCATAACCCTATTGTAATTGTTCCTATTAAGAAGATTCCAGTCCATAAAATTATCTAGTTTCTTTGTCGTCTGTATCATCTCATCTTCCTCGATGTATATAATTAACCCTTGCTCATCAAGGAATTTATATATGTTATACAAGAATCCTTCTTTTGTCGTCTTCTTCCTTGATCCTTCCTCGCTTCTTAGAGCCTCATAAGATTCCCACATATTACTAAATGCAATTCCTTGCCTATCCTCATCCTCTTCATTTACTTGTTCTGTTCCTTCTTTTAATCTATCAGATATCTTATTCTGAAGTTCACTAGTCTTTATGTAATTCCTTGTCTTGCTACTACTACCTTGTCCATCATAGAATTCTACTAATATTGTAAGAATAACAAATTGAGAAAGATAGTAATCCTTATCATTCGCTGTTGATTTACATAACCTTGCTTTTAATTCATTCTTAGAATACCCTAGGATATTATTCGTCTCCTTTGGCATTATATATATCACATCACCATATCTCTCAACATCACTCTCTGCTATGGCCGCTTGGCTCTTAACTAGATTCATAACATTTTCATTCTCAGCATATGCTTTGTACAGTAATCTTTCATCTTCTTCATTTAACTGTCTATGTTCCAATAGATAATAGAATATCCTTTGACTTTGTTTGATCTCATCTAATTCGTAAGCCATGACTCCACTCCTTTCACTTCAAATAGTATGTCCGAACACCTGATTCTTCTGACTATACCATTCTCGCTCTCTACATTATCGAATACTACAACTTCACCGTTCTCTATGCGATTGGTCTCAATCTTTGCTATCTTGCTGAATTCCTTTGAATCATCCACTAATCTTAAAACCAATTCATTTATGTGAAATTCCAGCCCCGTCTGCTCTAAATATTCATTTCTCTCTTTTCTCAAACCTTCTATATCAATGATTGCATTCTTTAATAATTCAACGATAACCTCACGAAATACCTCTACTGTTGGAATTAAACTGTTAATGTCATCACCCAAATCCCTTTTTATCTCAGATAATGTTATACTTCCTCTATTATATGCAAAACGTAATATAACATCTAGGCATTGAGCATATCTCTTCATCTTCTCTTCATATATTCGCACTTGTTCCTCTTGCCAATCATCATCTTCAATCTCTATCACTTCGTCATTATCCGGATCGTCTTTTTGTCTTATAGGCTTTTGGGTTTCAAATGCTTTATTTATGTTATATATCTCATCCATATCCTTGTTGAATAAAGGACGAAGAAATATATCAATATCACCTAGCTTGCTGGCATCTTCCATAATCTTATCATATAGATCCGTCTGAAGATTGAATCTTTTAATCAGCGCTAATTGAGATAATTGCTCCAATTCTCTTGTATATAGAGTCTTCAGATCAAAATGGTTACCCAGGATCTTCTGATGCTCATCTATTGTACGCTTTAAATATCCATCGATTATCTTTAGATTCTTAAGATTATCTGTGCCTTTCTTATCTAATTTCTTTACATTAATATTCTCTTCTTCTAATTCATGGACACGAATATTTACAAGTTCCCTATACTGTTGAAATTTCTTCTTAGTTTCTCCAATGATCTCTATATTGTCTTCCATAATAACCTTATAATCCTCTACAGAGTAATTCAAAGCGTTAGTTTTTATCTTCCTCATAGCCTCTTGAATCTTCTGTAATTGAATTCTTAATAGGTCAAATACCTTTTTTACATCATCTACTGCCCTATCGTAAGCAGCTTTCTCTAGATGCATCTGAAATATCATCTCATGAATACTAATCTTCATGTTATTCTCTATCTCTAGTGTACCAAGCAATAGATTATAGCCATCATCAGTAAGGTAATAAGAAGTTCTCCTAACCTCTGTCTCTAGCTCAATCACCCTATTCGCTATATAGCTAATATTCTGAATCTTATAAGCTCTATTCTCAAAATCAAAGCAATCAAAGTACATAGCATTTCCTTCATCACTGAATACTACATTAATAATGAATTCTCCAAGCTTCTTACTCATGTCATAGCTTAATTGTTTCTTAAAATACCTTGAATTAATAGTATCAATATAATTACCAATATCATCTATGGTACATGGTTCTTCCTTAAGTGACTGCTCCATAATATACAAAAGCACAATGAATACAAAGTTAATCTGTTCATCTATCTTTTCGATTCCATATGCCTTCCATGTACCTTTCTGCATACTATTCTTCATCAGTACAGTATACATTCCAACATTCTTCATTCTCTTTGCAAAATGATCTAGAAAATCATACTCCATGTCTTCACCCGCCCACTAAAAATCTGTAATATTTAATATCTCTTGTGGAATGTATTTACCACATTCTAATATCTCCACCATCTTACTCTTCATAGTTCCATCAAAGCTATCTAGAAATACATGTCCAATATTCTTATTCTGGCCCTTCTTCGTATCAGGCAGCCCCTTTATATCTATAACTTTATCAATCATTGCCTCATATGCCTGTTTATATAGACTTATATTATATCTTTCACTATATTTATTATACAAAACTTCATATATACCAATACCCTCGTAGTCCAAGTCACCAAAGTATAGAATATGATTGCTATGATGGTATATATAAGGTTCTACACAGATCTCTAGATCTTCCATAGCCTTTACAATACCTTTGCCTGCTCCATATATAAGTGTTCCAATCTCAACTCCCAACAAAGTATTATGACCTTGTAAGAGCTGCCTTCTCATACTATAAAAAGTATCCTTATTCTCGATAATTATAACATTCTGTGGTATAAGCTTGTTATGAGAATAATATGCAATTGGCTCCATCGTATCATATACCCCCAATTGCCCTATATCGTATCTAAGATTTTTTAGTAAGGACTTACCTCCCTCTAATTTTAGATACTTTTCTCTCTTCCATATATCATAACTTCTTTCATTCAGAGAGATATCAACCCTTAATCTATCTTTACTCTCAACTATATATTGATTAAATTCTCTGATCCGTTCTCTATCTTTTACATACCTTTCAAGGTTCTTCAGATAATATCCATTATCTATACTAGGGCTTAATTTATATTTTAACTCATCAATATAATCGGAATAATCCTTCTTAACCCTAATAACATGATATTCGTTAAATAAAGCTGGTTTTTTACCATTCGTTTTTGATGCCTTGACGGGCTTTATCCTTCCAGCATCCATAAGTTCTTTAATACAATTGGCAATATCCGTATAATTTTCCAACTTATACATTCTTTTAATATCTTCCAGGCTTACTCGTTTTTGTTCAGCTGCAAATTCCTTAAACATATTTTCACCGCTCCTCTATCATACATTATATAACATTTTTCCTCGTATGTAAATTGGGGACGGGGGTTGAGTTTGTGTCAAGCAAACGTTGGCAATTTATTTTTATTTTTCAAAATGATA
>CAZAKD010000029.1:10515-12551 GCA_964485435.1 uncultured Lachnospiraceae bacterium | reverse complement strand
CTACATCTAAGCTACATAATACATTAGATACCTCCATTATGAATGGATTTGAGACCATAACAAATATTGGTGGCTATATTATTTTATTCTCCATACTATCTCATATTATTGTTGAAATAACGAATACTTTTCTTATAGTATTACCTCAACATTTTAATATTATCTTTCATTATGTTACATTGTTTCTTGTAGGGAGTCTTGAGATCACAACAGGTACTTTTCTTATTGGAATAGACAATCTCCCTTTTTCTATAAAATTCGTTGTAATTGCAGGATTAACCGCATTTGGTGGCTTATCATGCTTAGCTCAAACTTATAGTGTAATTCGTGGTACAGAACTCTCTATAAAGCCATATATAATAGTTAAGATAATGAACGCCGTTATAGCATCCATTATCTCAATTTTGTACATTATTTTTATATAGTATACTATATTATTAATATAAATCTTCAATAAAGGTATTTTCATCAAAATTGAAATCATCTTCAAAAGCTGATTCATCTTCTTGTTTTTCCGCCTCTTCTTGTGTTCCTGATTCAGAAGAAGTATAAAGTTGATCACAAAGTTCTTTTTTATTGCTTACCACAACATCTAAGTGTTCTTTTAGACTGCCGACTAATTGGTTCCCATAATTTTTTGTGGTAGCATAGGCATCTGATACAATTCTTTCAATCTGTGAAAGCATGTCTTCGGTATAATGCAGAGCACCAGTTTGAATCTGATGAGCCTCACCTTTGGCATTCTTCAGAATACTTTCTGCTTCTTTGGAAGCATTCTCTATGATTTGATTTGCTTGGAAATAAGCTTGTTGCATAATCTCATGCTCATCTATAAGTGCACTGGTTCTCTCTCTTGCATCTGCTAAAATAGTTGCTGCCTGTTCTTCTGCATCATTAATAATAGCTTCTCTATTCGCCACAATCTTCTGATATCTCTTAATCTCATCAGGTGTTCTTAATCTTAATTCATCTAACAAATCATATAACTCATCTCTAGGCACAATTACCTTTGTAGATGAAAGTGGTTGCATCTTGCAACTTTCCACAAATTCATAAATGTCTTCAATTAGTTGTTCAATCTTGCTTGTACTCATCTTTGCTCTCCCATCAATAATTAATCTTATAATAACTATAACATTACTTTATATCCCGATATTTCTCATATACTAAATCTACAACTTCAGAAGGTACTAGACCTCGAATGTCACCATTATATTTTGCAATATCTCTTACAACACTGGAACTTAAGTAAGAAAATTCTACACTAGTAGTTAAAAATACTGTATCAATTCGGGGATTGATCTTATGGTTTGTCTGTGCTAATTGTAGTTCGTACTCAAAATCTGTTACTGCTCTTAGTCCCCTAACTATAATATCGGCATTCTTTAGATCTGCATAATCCACTAAAAGTCCATCAAATGCCTCAATCTCCACGTTGCCGATTGAACGTGTGACATCTTTTAACATATTAACACGTTCTTGCGAAGTAAACAATGGGTTTTTTGCACTGTTATTTAACACGCCAATTACCAGCTTGTCCACTATTCGTGACGAACGTATAATTACATCCAAATGACCTAGTGTAACCGGATCAAAACTTCCGGGATATAATCCTATTCTCATAATGTATCCTCACTATCTTTTTTACACATATATACATGCATATTTGTTTTATACTTTTTTATTTTTTTAATCTGAATTTGCATATTATCAATATAATCGAAATTAGTATTAAGAGATGCTTCTACGATAATTAGAGTATCCTCGTTTATTAAATTTGAGGAGTCTAGATAATTAAGCACTTCCATTTCATATTTTTTTTCGTATGGTGGATCAATAAAAATAATATCATAACTATTATTCTTTGCTTCTAAATCTTTTAGTGCCAACATTACTTGGGTATTCATAATTATTGCCTTGTTTTCTAGGTGTGTTACCTTCAAATTATGCTGAATACAATCCAAAGCTTTCCTGTTATTCTCAACAAATGTTGAGAATAACAGGAAAGCTTTGGATTGTATTCAGCATAATTTGAA
>CAZAKD010000029.1:0-10505 GCA_964485435.1 uncultured Lachnospiraceae bacterium | reverse complement strand
GTTGCACATTTTGCTCCTCGACTGAGAGCTTCTATACCAATTGCACCACTTCCACTATAAAGATCTAAAAATGTACTATCATATATATCATTATTTATCATATTAAATAAAGTTTCTTTAATTCTATCAGTGGTTGGCCTTGTATCCATGCCATCCAATGTTTTCAATAATATTCTTCTTGCTGAACCTGCAATTACTCTCATCTACCCATTCCTTTTTATATCTTCTAATAACAACAGTTTATCTTATATCCTAGTAGAATTCAAGAAAAAATTATATATATCGTAAAAAGGACTGCAATAATATTGCAGTCCTTTTTACATTTTTGCATTTTCGTTTTTTTGAGTTGCTTATTTACCAGCCATAGCCTCTTCTTGTCTCTTAATCATCTGGCGAACCATTTCTCCACCAACAGAACCATTTTGGTAAGATGTTAAATCTCCATTGTATCCATTTTTTAATGGAACTCCAATTTCATTTGCAACCTCCATCTTAAACCTATTTAATGCTTCTTTTGCTTCTGGGACTTGCGCTCTTTGACTTGCCATAATAAACTCCTCCATTTTCTTATTCTAAGTGAAAAACATAATTCCTTCTCTTAAAATAATATAGTGTTGTTGTTTGTTACAAGCTTATTATATGTAGAATACTATACAATAAACTAGTAATTTATGTTTTTCTTGTATATTTTTGATAATTAAAAAGTCCCTTCAACATCTTCAAGCGCTATACTCTTAAGGCTTTCTTTAGATGAATCTTGTGATATTACAATACGATTTGCTTGATTTACTATTATTTTTTCAAAAACATTACGGATACCTCTCGCATTTCCAAAAACCTTCTTTTTTGATTTTGTCATATTATCCAGACTATATCTTATCTTTTCTATTGCTTCATCACATAATATCATATCTACCTTTTCAGCCATGACACATAGTATGTCAATTAACTCTTCTGTATTATAATCAACAAATTCGAAAAATTTATTAAATCTAGAGACTAATCCAGTATTAGAAACTAGAAATTGTTCCATTTCTTTTTTATAGCCTGCTACAATGACAACTAGATCTTCCCTATGATCTTCCATCATCTTAACTAAAGTATCTATAGCCTCACTTCCAAAATCATTACTGCCTATATTATTGGTTAAAGAATATGCTTCATCAATGAACAATACTCCTCCAATTGCCTTATCTACAACTTCTTTTACTTTAAGAGCTGTTTGACCTACATATCCAGCAACAAGTCCACCTCGATCTGTTTCTATTAGATTCCCCTTTGAAAGAAGCCCTATCTCTTTATATATTTCAGCCACAAGTCGGGCTACTGTAGTTTTTCCTGTACCAGGGTTACCTGTAAATACCATATGAAAAGACATCTCCATCTGGGGCATTCCATATTCTTCTCTCATCTTTCTAACCTTTATTAGATTAATTAGAGAATTTATCTCTTCTTTCACATTGGATAAACCAACTAGTTTATTTAATTCATCAAGCAATAAATCAAGCTTTTCTTGAGATTTCTCTATTTCATTCCTCTTATGATTCTTATCTGATCTTTCAATTTTATGGTCACTTAGATTTATTTCTTGCTTGACACTTGTATTTTTTCTTAAATAATTCTCAAGATTACTCTGATTTGACCTTATTTGCACTAAACCTGCTTCAATCTGGTCGCTGCATATCTTTCTAAAGATATATTTGTCATCAATGGTGAATTCTCCATTGGGAGACTGGTCCAAGAATACGCTAACTCTTTGATAATATTCTTGCATATACTTAATAATAGACATGTTTTTACCATCATTGAGATAAGCCATTGCCAACATTATATTCATAATACCATCAAAAAACACTGGCGTTAGATTTGTTTGTTTTTGCGAGTCCCTTAAACCACATAATTGAAGAATAATAGGTGGAGCCATCATGATTTTATTGGCCTGAGCTAACAATTCTGTTGAAGGAGCCTCTGATTCAGGGTATCGCATTACATTATCACTCGCAATATTGCCAATGAAATGATTTGTGTCTTCATTTACTGTATCTGAATATACTGCAAGGTTTACTAATACAGATTGAACATATAGATCAAGCATAAAAATAATTGATTTATTTAATACAGATTCAGGACGTTCCCAATACCCTTCATCTACCAATGTTTTACAATACTGTGTGAGTTGTATATAATTTTCCTTTGCAATCTTGTATAATCTGCTATTAGAAAATGTCTCCATTTATTCACCTCCCCGTCCTAATCTATCTATTCAATATGCTTTCATTCTATAATAAGGTTTCTCCAGAAAACTGAATAATCTTATTATAAAGAAAAGGATTCTTTTTACTCAGATCATAGAGATCTTCTTTTGTGAAATTAATTGCTGCTTCATTGGCATCTTTTAATACTTGGGCATCATTATAGATATCTCCTAATTTAAATTCAAGCATACCACTTTGTTTTAATCCAAACATGTCACCAGGACCTCTTAGTTTTAGATCTTCATTTGCAATAAAAAAACCATCATTAGATTTATTCAATATCTCAAGTCGCTCTTTTGTCTGTTTACCATTCATTCCACTAACTAGTATGCAATAAGATTGATATTTGCCACGACCTACTCTACCTCGGAGTTGATGTAATCCTGCTAGCCCAAACCGCTCTGCATTCTCAATCATAATTACTGTTGCATTAGGCACGTCTACTCCAACTTCAATTACCGTAGTAGACACAAGAACTTGTATCTCATTTTTCTTAAATCGATCCATAATCTCGTTTTTTTCTTTTGCTTTCATTTTACCATGTAAATATTCCACTTGTATACTACTTTGCATTGCTTCTTTTAATTTCTCAGTATATTCAAGTACATTTTCAGCTTCGATAGTTTCACTTTCTTCTACCAGTGGGCATATTACATAAGCTTGTCTTCCATTCATAACTTCCTTTTCAATGAATGAATATGCACTTGCGCGATAACTTGTATTTACAACACAGTTCTTAATTGAAAGCCTATTGGAAGGTAATTCATCAATTACAGATATATCTAAATCACCATATAAAATAATAGCCAATGTTCTTGGTATCGGAGTTGCACTCATCACAAGAATATGAGGCTCTTCTCCCTTCTTCATCAGTGCTTCTCTCTGCCTTACGCCAAAACGGTGTTGTTCATCCGTAATTACTAAGGATAACTTATCATATTCTACTTTATCTTGAATTAAGGCGTGAGTTCCAACAATTATATCAACTTGATGTTCATGTATCTGTTGATATGCTTCTCTTTTCTCTTTCATTGTCATTGAGCCAACTAAGAGTATTACACGTATTCCAAAGTTTTGATAAAGTCTTTGCAATGATTCATAATGTTGCTTTGCGAGTACCTCTGTAGGTACCATAATGCATCCCTGATATCCCTGAGTAGCCACAGATAACAGTGCAAGTGCTGCAATAATCGTTTTACCAGAGCCAACATCTCCTTGAATGAGGCGATTCATAACTATACCACTTGATAAATCTCCTTGGATCTCATTCCATACCTTTAGCTGTGCTTTCGTCAAAGTATATGGTAGCTCATCTATTAACTGTGTACATTCCTTGAAAGTCTGGATTAAATATTCGCTTAATATCTTTCCTTTTTTCATTTTTAATTGGTTTAGAGCAATCGTATAAAGGAAAAACTCATCGAATACTAACCTTTTCCTAGCTTCATACATCTTTGTTTTATCTTTTGGATGATGAATCCATCTAATCGCCTGATTATATGTTATTAAATCGTATAACTTTCGAATATTCATAGGTAGGTAATCATTGGTTAGATCAATATCATCTAAAACTTTTCTTACTGCTGTTGCAATTGCGTTATTGGTAATCCCTGAAGTCAATGGATATATTGGTGAAAGGACATGAAGTTTATTATAAAACTCTTCTTTTGATAATATTACAGGTTGTTCCATAACTAGGACATTGTTTTTTCGGACCACCTTGCCTCTGAAGATATAGTGAATTCCAAAACGCAATGTTTTTTGAAGAAAAGGCATATTGAACCAAGTTAAATTCATGATTCCTGAGTAGTCTTTCACTGTAGCTGTTACTATAACTAGATTTCTAACTTTTTTAGTTTGTATATTTTTATCTAATACCGCTTCAATAGCTACAATTTTTCCTTCTTCAGCAGATTGAATAGGAACAATATCCTCATAGACATCATAGTTCCGAGGGTAATGTTCTAAAAGCTCTAAAACAGTAAATATATTAAGTTTGTTTAATGTATGTTCTGTCTTCTCACCAATTCCCTTAATCTGCCTAACAGATTCTAGTAGTTCCACACAATTCCTCCCTCCATAAAAATATGCGTAAAAGATTAATATCTCTTACGCATATCTATGGTATTCTTTATTCAACCGATAATATAAAGTAATAAATTGGCTGTCCACCAGAATGAACCTCAACGTCTACATCTGGATATTTCTCCATAATTGCGTCTGCTAATCCATTGGCAACTTCTTCTGCCATATCTTCACCGTAGTATAAACTCACTAATTCAGAGTCCTCATCTATAAGGTTATCAATTAATTCTAGAGTTACTTTATCTATACTTTGACCAACAGATAATATGGATTTGTCGCCAATTCCCATAATATCGCCTTGTCTAATCTCTTTTCCATCAACACTTGTATCTCTAACAGCATACGTAACTTGACCGCTCTTTACTTTTGCCATCTCTGAGAGCATTCTTTCTTCGTTCTCAATAGATGATTTATCATATACAAAATTAATCACGGCAGTGATACCTTGTGGAATTGTTTTTGATGGTATTACAATAATATTCTTATCTTCTGTTAATTCCCTAGCTTGTTCTGCAGCTAAGATAATATTCTTATTGTTTGGCAAGATAAATATGGTATCTGCATTCACATGATCTATTGCATTTAACATATCCTCTGTACTAGGATTCATCGTTTGGCCACCTTCAATAATGTAGTCTACTCCCAATCCTTCAAATATCTCGTTTATTCCAGCTCCTACAGATACAGATATAAATCCAATGTCTTTTCTAGGTGTATTCTTTAATTCTTTTTGCTTTTTCTCTGCTTCTAAAGCACTTACTTTTGCAGCATCTTTAATCAATTTTTCATTATGTTCTTCACGCATATTGTCAATTTTCATGCTTGTAAGAGAACCATAAGTAAGAGCTCGTGAAATTGCAAGTCCAGGATCATTGGTATGTACGTGGACTTTAACAATCTCCTCATCAGATACTGCTACAATAGAATCACCAATTGTTTCAAGGTATCCCTTGAACTCTTCCTCTGTTTTAGCTGTATATTCTTTTTCTAACATTATTATAAATTCTGTACAATATCCAAATTTAATATCTGCATTCACAGACCCAGCTGGTATGGATCCTGTTACAGTAGACTTCTTTGGCACTTCAACTTTATAATCTATTTCTTTTCCACACAATGCATCATAAGCGCCTTGAACAATTGTGACTAAACCTTTACCACCAGAATCAACTACACCAGCTTCTTTCAGAACTGGAAGCAGATCAGGCGTCTGATCTAACACAATATTCATATGCTTTAATATCTCATCTCCGAAATACACAATATCCTGAGTATTGGCTGCAAGTTCAGCCGCTTTTTCAGCCGCACCTCTTGCTACTGTTAATATTGTTCCTTCTTTCGGTTTCATAACTGCTTTATACGCAGTCTCAACCGCTCTTTGAAAAGCGTTGGATAAGACTGTTACATTAATCTCACTAACATCCTGAATCTCCTTGGTAAAACCACGGAATAATTGAGACAGAATAACTCCTGAGTTACCTCTGGCACCTCTTAATGATCCTCCTGAGATAGCTTTGGATAAATTTTGTATCGTAGGTTCCTCTATACTGTTCACTTCTTTTGCGGCTGCCATAATTGTTAATGTCATATTCGTTCCAGTATCACCATCCGGTACCGGGAATACATTTAACTCATTAATTTCTTCCTTCTGTGCTTCGATACTTTTTGCTCCAGCAATAAACATCTTTTGTAGCATCTTTGCATCTATTGTATTAATAATCACTGATTGTTCCTCCTGACATCTAATTAATCTAAAACTCTTACTCCTTCAACGTAGACATAAACCTTCTCTACTTCCATGCCTGTAAATTCTTCAACTTTATATTTTACATTGCTAATAAGGTTGTCTCCAACTGCAGATATGCTTACGCCATAAGCAACAATAATGTGTAGATCAATTATAATCTTATTCTCTTCAATTGATATATTAACACCTTGGCTAAGGTTTTCACGCTTTAAAAGTTTAACGATTCCATCTTTAACGCTTATAGTTGCCATGCCTACAACACCAAAGCATTCTATAGCAGCAGAACCAGCATACTTCGCGATTACTTCATTATCAATTATTACTTCACCTATCTGAGTATTCATATGTCCTTTCATATTTTAACCCTCCAATTTATCAATAATTTGAATGACTATACCGTCAATCTATATTGCCTTTATCATATTATACCCTCTTTTTCATAAAAAAGGAATACCATATTTCATTATAACATATATAATACTATATCTACCCTAATAGGATGTGATATTGTGAAAAAATTGCTAGGCTTTATTCTTTTTTGGATTGCCATTGGTATGACTATTATGTTATTCATGACAAATGGTATTATTGCCATATGCATTATACTACTATGCTTATTTTTAGGATATAATTTATTTATCTGTTGATTCTTTACTCAACTCTATTATTTCTAAAATAATGTTAATTATTATGAAAAAAAGGTGGCTCTTATGAAAGAACCACCTTCTTAACAACTTTTAAATGAATCTTAAGCACGTTCAACTAAACCTGATTTTAGACAAGATGTACAAACATACATCTTCTTAAAATTCCCATTCATTTTCACTCTTACAGATTTTACATTCGCTTTCCACATTTTATTACTTCTTCTATGTGAATGACTCACAGCATTTCCAAAGTGAGCAGCTTTTTCGCAAATAGAGCATTTAGCCATTGTAAGCACCTCCTTAGGTAAATTAGGCCAGACATAGGGATGCATACAATCTCCTATTACACGACCTACAACAAAATATATTTTAACAGAAGACAATTAATAATGCAAGTACAATTTTTAATAACTTACATACATTTCACTATCTAGATTGTATACTCGTTTTCATCTGTCATTTTTGCTGTTTTCTTTGATTCTTCCTTTTTTACTTTGTTCATTATATCCTCGTCATTCTTCTTATCTTTAGAGAACTTATTCACAAAATCAGGAACCATATCTAATACTTTTGTAACTACATCTTGATTTTTTACATTAACAAGACGAGCTGATCCATTCTGAATAACAAGTACAGAACTTGGTGATATCTTACCACCCATTCCGCCGCCACCATTGCTTTTTTTACTACTATCTTCTGCAAATGCACCTGCTGCCACACCAAAACTTACATCGACCAAAGGTAAAATAGTTGTACCCTCATCTACCTTAATTGCATCTCCAACTACTGTTTTCGTAGTTAAAAAACTATCCATTCCTTTAAATAATGATTCAACCGTTGAATTGAATTGATTCTCTGCCATTATAACTCCTCCTTTAATTCATTAAATCCTTTTAGTAACTGTTTAAAGTTCTTATCTAATAATACTCTAATACTAATAACAAGAATTGTAATAACACGAATTCTTCCTTTCGCAAATATATCTCCCTCATATACTTCCTCAGTAAAATCCGGTATTATTGTAACACTTTTTTGATAAAGATGATATGTCATTCCAATCACCCCTAGTAATTGCCCTGTGGAACAAGGATCACCAGTACCAAAGTGTATGTTGAATTTTAACTTTTTAGGCCAGATATGTTTTGTAAACTTTTTTATTGCCCACCAAATTTTCTTAAATCCTAGTTTATTCTCCTCTTTCTTGAGAAATTCTCGAATTGATGAAATCCTACGTATAATAGTATTTTTCATTTCAATGATATTAAGATAGGTTGTCTTAATTTTAATAAAAAATACTGGAATCTTAGACAGAATCTCTTTCATTTTTCTCAAAAAACTTCTGAGCTTATCTATAAATCTCTTTTTCTTGCTAGTAGCTTCTGATTCTTCTACTTGTAATGATTCTGCAGCTATTATAGATTTTGTAACTTCTGCAGCTTTGGAATTAGGAATCTCTGCTATCTTAACATCCGATTCATGTTTCTTTTTATTCTTCTTCGTGGCTTTTTTAATCTTCTTTGCTTTTCTTATCTTCTTAGTCTTTGGTTTTTCACTATCTTTTATTACAAAACCAAAAATTCTAATCTTGGATATCATTTTACTACCATTATACATCTGCTTGTAAGTAATACAATGAAGAAACCAACTCACTACTAAGTTCATGTGAATATCATCATACTTGAAAGCTTTTACATTATAACGAACGGGTATAAATAGAACCATCAATATAAGAATGAAAGCTAATCCTATGATTGATAGTAGCAGGATACCAAGTATTTTTAATATTAATAATATAATATGAAGCATCTATTCATCTACTCCCATCAAGGCATTCAGTGAACTCCTGAAATTTAAAATACTCTCTTACCTTAAATTCTCCTGTGTTCTTATAGATTTCTTCAATCATGGATACCATAACAGCAATCGCATTCTCTTTGCCAAATGCAAGACCCAGAATATATATTTCTTTCTTTTTATAATAAGAAAATCTCAATTCATTTGCATCCAGTATATCGAATAGGTTTCGTTCGTTAGATGCAAAAGTGATACAATAGGTATTTATAGTTGCCTTACCTTCATGAATCTTTTTTTTGATTTTATTCCGTTTCTTTTCTATAACATGATCCATATATAGATTGTCATACCATTTTATCATATCCACACCTAAATTCCAATATTTTTCTAATTTTCTTGAATTAATTGCTTTATTATATAAATACTTGCCAACTTTTCAGCTTCATCGTTACATTTTTCAAATACATCATTAATATATTCAATTACTTCCTCAGTATCTCTGAAAAATACAGGAAGCTTACTCATAATATTAGCCATTACCGCTCGATTAATTACCTGGCTTCTATTTTTAAATGATTCATTTAATTCTTCAATATATATACCAGTTACTTTTTTGAGATATTCTCCGTCTATGCACTTCTGAATATCTTGTGCTCCTATCGGTGCAAAATAGCTTGATGATAATAATACTTGGCTAGCATATAATCCATTGAATATCTTTTCTAGCATGAAACTTTTAATTAAGTCTTGATAAACAGTGGATATTTCTAATAATAAGCCTTCATATTGTGGTATATCCTCTGCAATCATTTCCTGTCTGCCCTCCATAACCTCTAGTTTTAGTATTAGAGCTGAAAAGTCTACTTCATAATCTTGCTCCAGAAATCCTTTATTAAGTTCTTGTAGAATCTCCTTGCAGGCCTTCTCTTCTTTGCTTTCTAAGGACATAATATATGGTGTGGATAATAATACCACATAAAGTCTGTTTACAATCTCTACGCAGGAAATATATATATCAACCATGTTCCTAATATATTCTGCGCCCTCATGTAATTGTTTTGTAAGAGTGTAATATTCCTCGCTTGTTAGATTTTTATAATCCGCTTGTTCAAGATTATTTACAATCTGATCTAGTAGAGGAAATTCCTTCGCCATCTCTTCTGATTGATCTAGCATAGCACTATTTCTAAGGATATAAAGAAAACTATCAATGCTAGCATTGTCTGCTTCTTTATACAATGTAAAACTATTTTCAATTAGTTCAAAGAATTTTCCTCTAGTCATACGAACAGGTAGTTGTCCTAGAACCTCTTTGATTCTTCCATTTACTATAACATTATCTTTTTCTGCAAATAGATATCGAACTATGTCTTGAACTGAGCTTTCTTGAACAATACTTTCCCTTGAACTATCTTGTACAAATCTAGGTTCCATACGATTAAGAACATATTCATAGTTCTGAAGAATATCCATATAATTAGTAAGCACCTGCATTGCCATCTCAATATTGCCACGAAATCCATCAAGTTGCTTGATTGATTCTTCAATGATCTGCCCGTCAAACTCTTGGGATATTGATATCTGTGCAATTCTATGAATAGAATCCATAAGATTGTGCACCTTTTTCTCTAATTGATCATCCCTTTCTTGAATCGTCTCGTACAGTGTATAGTAATTCATAGTAAGATTCAACAAACTGAATTCATAATATAACTCTGTCAGTTTCTTTGAGAAATGAGAAAGATTCTCTTCTATATTCTTACCTTGATGAATCTCTGCTGCCATTATACTTATATTCTTCATTATTATAAAACCTCACAATTTCTATATTATCAAGTAAAACTGGTGTCTACTACTTGTATTGGTGTTACTATTCACAGTCCTTTTAGTAATCAGGAACGATGACACGAGTAAAAGCTACCGAAAAAGGAGTTTTTGCACTCGTCGGTACTTAGGCTCTGTCCTTTAGAGCCTTAT
>CAZAKD010000028.1:0-12570 GCA_964485435.1 uncultured Lachnospiraceae bacterium | reverse complement strand
AGAAATGAAACAACTCTTAGAGAGATAGTAGATAAGGTATATGTTGCACTTAAGAATACAGAAAAGTTTTTATCAGAAAAATATTCTTATATCCAAGAATCCTTACCAGAACATATCACTTTCATTACGTCACAGGAATTAGAAGATATGTATCCTGAAGATAGTCCAAAAGACAGAGAGTATAAGATTGCTAAGTCAAAGGGTGCTGTATTTATTATGCAGATTGGTGGTGTATTGAAATCTGGAGAAAGACATGATGGAAGAGCTCCGGATTATGATGATTGGAAATTAAATGGTGATATTATTGTGTATTTTCCACTTCTAGATATTGCATTGGAATTGTCTTCAATGGGCATTCGAGTAGATGAAGATAGTTTGCTAGAACAACTTAAGATTAGTAATTGTATGGATAGGATTGATCTTCCTTTTCAAAAGGCAATATTGGATAAGGAGTTACCATATACTGTAGGTGGTGGAATTGGACAATCAAGAATATGTATGTTCTTCTTACGTAAAGCACATATTGGAGAAGTACAGGCATCAACTTGGCCTGAAGAAGTGGTTGAATATGCAAGAAGCAGAGGAATTGAGTTACTATAGATAGAAGCTTCTTTTCTATGAAAGGAGTTATAATTTGAGGATTTATTTGATTCGCCACGCACGTCAAGATAGCAGGTTATGTAATGTAGATGTCTCTCTTTCTCAGGAAGGAATAAGACAAGCCCACCTACTTGGAAAGCGCCTGATGAAAGAACAAATTGATGGATTATATTCTAGTGATTTAATAAGGGCAGTTGAAACAGCTGAGGTATTGAACCAATATATGAATGTGGATCATAAGATTAAAAAAGAGTTTAGGGAAATCTCTTTTGGAGATCTAGAGGGTAATACGGATGATTATAATAAGATGCATTTTAAGGAATTCCTAGAGGAACTTAATAGTCTGAAGGTGGATATTCCGTTTCCTAATGGAGAAAATGGTGAAGATGTATGTCAACGGATGTATCCAATTCTAGAAGAGATTGCAACGAGTGGACAAAAGAAAGTGGCCATAGTAACACATGGATACTCCATTCGCTCGATACTAACTAAAATAATTGGTGTAGATCCTTTTAAAAAGCTTTTATTTGCTAAGACATTTGAGAATTGTAGTATTACAGAATTATATTATCAAAAGGAACGAGAACGATTTTATCTAGAAAGATTAAATGACTACGCACACCTAGAGGGAGAATCTGAATTGCTTCGTAAGAATTGGATAGGCTGATAGTTAATGTTCATGGGTTGATCTAAGTGCCGACGAGTGCAAAAACTCCTTTTCAGAAACTTTTACTAGTGTCATCGTTCCTGTTTATTGGATGGTGCATGAATAATCATAATCCTTTATAGGTTAACTTTGGCTTGACAAATGAACCAGATTCAACTACCATAATAGTAAAGGTTACTGATTTGAATAACCTTACTATAAAAACTTAGGAGGATATGAAATATGCCAAATTTAAAAGGAACAAAGACAGAAGCAAATCTTTTAGAAGCATTTGCTGGAGAATCAATGGCGAGAAATAAGTATACTTATTATGCTAGTAAAGCAAAAAAAGAGGGTTATGAACAAATTGCTGCATTATTTCTAGAGACTGCAAACAATGAGAAAGAACATGCTAAGATTTGGTTTAAACTTCTACACGATGGAATAGCTGATACTGCCACAAACTTAAAAGATGCTGCTGCAGGTGAGAACTATGAATGGACAGATATGTACTCAGGTTTTGCAAAAACTGCAAAAGAAGAGGGTTTTGATAAAATTGCAATGCTATTTGAAAAAGTAGGAGCAATTGAGAAAGAACATGAAGAGAGATATCTAAAATTACTTGCGAACGTTGAAGGAGGATTAGTATTCTCTAAAGATGGAGATACAATCTGGCAATGTGCAAATTGTGGACATCTTCATATTGGACCAAAGGCTCTAGAACTATGTCCAGTATGTGACCATCCAAAGGCTTATTTCCAAGTACTTGCACAAAACTATTAATTTATTGAACCCTAATGATTAACAATCGTTAGGGTTCATCTCTTTTTCTATGTTATCATTTATAATAGAGTTTATATACGAATTTGATAAGGCGATGTCATATTGAGCACATCGCCTTTGTACATTTACTTATTTTTCTTTATTTATATCATTCATCATCATTGCACGTACTTTTAAAGATAGGCCAAATAAATTAATAAAACCTTCTGCATCATGATGATTATATAGTTCTCCAGTTGTAAAGGAAGCAATATTTTCATTATAAAGAGAGTATGGAGAAGTTGTACCTTGTTTGATAATATTACCCTTATATAGTTTAAGCTTTACTTCCCCTGTTACATATTCTTGTGTGGATTCTATAAAAGCTTGTAGAGCCTGGCGAAGTGGAGTGAACCATTTTCCTTCGTATACGACATCAGCGAATTTATTGCCAATCTCCTTCTTTACAGTGAAAGTATCTCGGTCTAATATTAATTCTTCTAATTGATTATGAGCCTCCATAAGAATGGTTCCACCAGGTGTCTCATATACACCACGAGATTTCATGCCAACAACACGATTTTCTACAATATCAATAATACCAACCCCGTGTTTTCCGCCAAGTTCATTCAGTTCTTTGATAATGTCAGCGACTTTCATTTTCTTTCCGTTCAAACTAGTTGGAATACCCTTCTCAAAGGCCATTGTAATTGACTCACCTTGATCAGGTGCCTTTTCAGGAGATACTCCAAGAACCAATAGGTGATCATAGTTGGGTGCAATTGCTGGATCCTCTAACTCAAGGCCTTCGTGACTAATGTGCCATAGGTTTCTATCACGACTATAACTGCTACTTGCTGAGAAAGGAAGGTCGATTCCATGTTGTATACAATATTCAATCTCATCTTCGCGGGAATTCATATTCCAGGTATCTGTACATCTCCAAGGAGCAATAATCTTAAGGTCTGGGGCTAGAGCCTTAATGCCCAATTCAAAACGAACTTGATCATTCCCTTTTCCAGTTGCGCCATGGCAGATTGCAGTTGCACCTTCGATTCTTGCAATTTCCACCAATCTTTTTGCAATGACTGGTCTAGCCATAGAGGTACCAAGTAGATACTTATTCTCATAGATTGCACTGGCCTGTACACATGGTACAACATATTCATTACAGAATTCATCTACAACATCTTCGATATATAATTTTGTTGCTCCGGATAATTTAGCTCTTTCTTCTAAACCATCTAATTCATTTCCTTGCCCTACATCGATGCACACACATACTACATCGTAATCATAGTTTTCTTTTAACCATGGAATAATTGCTGTTGTGTCTAGCCCACCTGAATAGGCAAGAATTACTTTTTCTTTCATATTACATTCCTCCATTTAGATAATGTTATTTTATATGTTTGATAAATTATGTGGCTGAGAACTTCTTTGCCATATGTTATTATAAATATACAACAATGTGTACAATTATGCAAGAGATATTTTTAAAAAAATCTTAATTATATTAGTATGTAAAAAAGTATTGAAATATGGGGGTTGAGTGGTTCTTGAGATGAGTTTTTACCCAAATTTAGAAAATGAGTTAAATTAGATATTGCATAAAATACAGAATGGATGTATAATTATTAACAAGTAAACGAGACGAAGGAGAATAGATATGATAAAAGTAGGAATAATTGGATCCACTGGATATGCAGGTCAAGAATTAGTAAGACTTTTATTACAGCGTGATGATGTTTCAATAAAATGGTATGGATCAAAAAGTTATATTGATGAAAAATATGCAAAAGTATTTCAGAATATGTTTCAATTAATAGAAGATACTTGTATGGATGATAATCTAGTAGAGTTAGCAAAAGAAGTAGATGTAATTTTCACAGCTACACCTCAAGGGTTTTTAGGCTCCCATTTAAATGAGGAGATTTTATCCAATACAAAGGTAATTGATCTCAGTGCAGACTTCCGAATTAAAGATGTGGATGTATATGAAGAGTGGTATGGAATAGAACATCAAAGTCCTCAATATATACAAGAGGCTGTATATGGATTATGTGAGGTTAATAGAGATCAGGTGAAGAAGGCAAGACTAATTGCTAACCCTGGATGTTATCCAACTTGTTCTACTCTTGCTATATATCCATTGCTAAAAGAAGGTCTTATAGATCCAACTTCTATTATTATAGATGCAAAGTCTGGAACTTCAGGAGCAGGAAGAGGAGCAAAAGTTCCAAATCTATATTGTGAAGTGAATGAGAATATTAAGGCATATGGTGTTACTAGCCATAGACATACTCCAGAGATTGAAGAACAATTATCTCTTGGAGCAGGAGAAGAAATCAAGATTAATTTTACTCCTCATCTAGTACCAATGAATCGTGGAATCCTAATTACTGCATATGCTAATATGACATCTCAGATGACCTATGAAGAAGTACATCAAATCTATGTGAAGTATTACTCTAATGAGTATTTTATACGAGTTCTAGACAAGGGCATCTGCCCTGAGACTAGATGGGTAAAAGGAAGTAATTACGTGGATGTGAACGTGCAGATAGACCCTAGAACCAATAGAATTATTATGATGGGTGCCATGGATAATCTAGTAAAAGGGGCTGCAGGTCAAGCAGTGCAAAATATGAATATTATGTTTGGAATAGAAGAGAACAAGGGGCTTAATATAGTGCCTATGTTTCCATAAGAGAGGATGTGCATTTTATGAATATAGTAAAAGGTGGAGTTACAGCGGCAAAAGGATATAAGGCAGCAGGAATCTACGCAGGAATTAAGAAGAAAAGAAAAGATATGGCATTGGTATATAGTGAAGTTCCGGCAACAGTAGCTGGTACATTTACAACCAATGTAGTAAAAGCAGCACCAGTTAAGTGGTGCCAAACTGTGATTAGGGATGAAGAAACTGCTCAGGCTGTTATCTTAAATAGCGGAGTAGCCAACGCATGTACAGGAATTCTTGGGGATGAGAATAATGAGAAGATGGCCAATGCAGTGGCCAATGCACTTAAAATATCTCCAAAGGCCATACTTACATGTTCCACAGGCGTCATCGGGAAACAACTTCCTATAGATATTATTGAGGAAGGAGCATATAAAGTTGTTGTAGAATTAAAAGAAGACATTGTATCAGGAACATTGGCGGCAGAGGCAATTATGACAACAGATACTTATTCTAAGGAATACGCCGTAGAAGTTGAAATAGGTGGCACAGTAGTTACCATAGGCGGAATGTCAAAAGGTTCTGGAATGATTCACCCCAATATGGCTACAATGTTAGGAGTAATCACTACTGATGTTGCAATATCCAAAGATCTTTTATTAGAAGCAATTCAATTAGATGTAAAAGATTCTTTTAATATGATCTCTGTTGACAGAGATACTTCTACCAATGATTCGTTATTAATATTAGCCAATGGATTAGCAGAGAATGAGAAGATTATCAGTAAAGATGAGGATTATCTAGTATTTATAAAGGCATTGAATCAAGTAACAACAGAGTTAGCTAAGATGATGGCAGCAGATGGAGAAGGTGCAACTAAGTTGCTGGAAGTCCAAGTGGTTGGTGCTGATACGAAAGAAGATGCAATCACAATGAGTAAATCTATCATTACTTCTAATCTTGTGAAAACAGCAATCTATGGAAATGATGCCAACTGGGGTAGAATTCTCTGTGCAATGGGGTACTCAGGTGTAAAATTTAATCCTGACCTGGTTGATCTATGGGTAGAAAGTGAAGAAGGAAAACTGAAACTTGTAGAGAATGGCATGGCAACTGACTATAGTGAAGAAATTGCGACTAAGATCCTTTCTGCAAATAAAGTGGTTGCTATTACGGATATAAAAAGTGGGAATGAACATGCAACAGCATGGGGATGTGATTTAACTTATGATTATGTAAAGATTAATGCAGATTATCGTTCTTAATAGCATAGTTTAGAAAGGGATAAAATAATGGATAGTATGGATCAAGTATTAATTAAGGCACAAACACTAATAGAAGCTCTGCCTTATATTCAAAAGTTTAATAATAAAAAGGTCGTAGTAAAATATGGCGGAAGTGCTATGATAGATCAAGAACTTCAACTAAATGTAATCAAGGATGTAGCTCTTCTAAAACTAATTGGAATGCAACCTATTATCGTCCATGGTGGTGGAAAAGAGATTAGTTCATGGCTTGATAAGATTGGAAAAGAGACTGAGTTTATAGAAGGCCTTAGAAAAACAGATGAAGAAACCATGGAAGTAGCAGAGATGGTTCTGAACAAAGTAAATAAAGGTCTTGTCCAGATGGTTGAAAAGCTAGGAGTTAAGGCAGCTGGTATTAGTGGTAAAGATGGCGGAACCTTAATGGTAGATAAGAAAATGGTAAATGGAAAAGACATAGGATTTGTTGGAGACATTAAAGCTGTTAATACAGAGTTAATTGATACTTTAATAGCAAATGACTTTGTTCCTATCATTGCTCCAATAGGATTAGATGAGGATTATCAGACATATAACATCAATGCTGATGACGCTGCATGTGCTGTAGCCACAGCAATAGGTGCAGAAAAGTTAGCATTTCTTACAGATATAGAAGGAGTGTATAAGGATCAAGATGATAAAAGTTCTCTAATCTCAGTGTTAACACTTACTGAAGCAGAAGACCTGATCGAGGATGGATTTATTGGAGGAGGTATGCTCCCAAAATTAAAAAACTGTATTGATGCTGTAAAAAGCGGTGTAACTAGGGTGCATATACTTGATGGTAGAAAGGAGCATTGCTTGTTGTTAGAATTTTTCACGAATCAAGGAATTGGAACGGCTATCATTCAGCAAGGAGGTCTATTAGATAATGAATAAATATATGGAAGAAGCAGATCAATTGCTTATGAACGTATACGCAAGGTTCCCAGTAGTTCTGGATAAAGGAGAGGGCGTATATCTTTTCAATACAAACGGGAAGAAGTATCTTGACTTTGCTGCAGGAATTGCTGTATTTGCATTAGGATATGGGAACGAAGAATATAATAAGGGATTAAAAGAACAGATTGAGAAACTAATTCACACATCCAATCTATATTATAATACACCTGCAATTGATGCAGCAAGAAAGCTAGTTGATGCTTCTGGTTTGGATAAAGTATTCTTTACCAATAGTGGTACAGAAGCAATGGAAGGCGCCATTAAATTAGCAAAGAAATATGCATATAACAAATCTAAAGATGGAAAATATGAGATTATATCTATGAAGCATTCATTTCACGGAAGAAGTTTGGGAGCATTAGCTGTTACAGGGCAACCGAAATATCAAGAAGCTTTTGGACCCATGATTGAAGGCATTGTATATGGAGAATTTAATAATCTTGATAGTGTGAAAGCTTTGGTAAATGAAAATACCTGTGCCATTATTGTGGAACCTATACAAGGAGAAGGCGGAATATATCCAGCAACCAGTGAATTCTTGGAAGGCTTAAGAGAACTCTGTAATGAACATGATATTGTTCTAATATTTGATGAGATTCAGTGTGGTATGGGAAGAACAGGTCATATGTTTGCATATCAAGGGTATGATGTGAAACCTGATGTTATAACAACTGCGAAAGCTTTAGGTTGTGGAGTTCCAGTAGGGGCATTAGTGGCAATAGAGAAAGTGGCAGATGCATTTGTTCCTGGAGATCATGGAACAACTTATGGTGGTAATCCACTGGCAACGGCGGCGGTAAGTAAAGTATTTGATCTAATGGAATCGGAACATATATTGGAACATGTGAATAATATCTCTGCTTATCTTGAAGAACAATTGGATTCCTTAGTGAATCAATATGATTGTATGATTGAGAGACGTGGAAAAGGGTTAATGCAAGGTATTGAATTTAAACAACCAGTAAAAGAGATCTTGAATAAGGCATTATCAAAAGGGCTTATATTAATATCTGCAGGGACGAATGTGATTCGATTTGTACCACCTCTTATTATTACTAAGGAGAATGTGGATGAAATGGTTGGGATATTAAAAGAGTGTTTATAATACTTGAATAATCCTTCTTAAAGTGGAAAAGATAATAGATGGAATAATAGATAAAGGCTACGGTGTGTAGTCTTTTTCTTTACTATATTTATAAGAAGGAGACATAATATGTGGATAGGTATTATAATCGCAATGGTATCAGGAGCCCTTATGAGTGTGCAAGGAGTATTTAATGCAGGTGTAACAAAAGAAACGAGTATATGGGTATCAAGTAGCTTTGTACAGTTTAGTGCATTAATCATATGTCTGATTGCTTGGTTTTTTACAGGTAGAGAAGGAAGCTTTGGAGATTTGCTAGGTGTGGATCAAAAATATATGTTATTAGGTGGTGTAATGGGAGCCTTTATAACATACACTGTAATTAAAAGCTTAGAGATGGTGGGTCCTGCAAAAGCAGCTATGCTTATTGTAGTAACACAGCTCATTATTTCCTATCTGATTGAACTTTTTGGAATATTTGGAATAGAAAAAGTAGATTTTGAATGGAGAAAGTGTATTGGATTGGGTATTGTAATTATTGGGCTAGTTACTTTTAAATGGGACTAAATCACTTCTAATAATTAGAAATCCCTATTGTAAAAACAGAATTTATTATGTAGAATATAATTGTTACCTAAAACTCTCACATCAAGAAAAGGAAAAGTATATATGAACAATAAGAAACTACTTATCAGTTTGATAACTGTAGTTTTTATTGGGGTAGCAGGATTCGTCTATTGCTTGGGGGCAAGGCGAGATTCTGAAAGTGATGTGATATTTACCACAGGTGCAAAAGAGAGTATTGTAACTGATATAGATGTAGATGTAGATGAGTCAGCAAAGCCTGAAGTAGACAATCAATTAGATGAGTCTGATCAGAATGATACTAAGAATAATACTGTGGCTTCTTATATCTATGTACATGTATGTGGCGAAGTGAATAACCCGGAAGTCTATCAGTTGGAGAAGGGTACACGAGTCCGTGATGTAATTGCTATGGCAGGCGGGTTTACTCCCAATGCTGCTGTTAATTTCTTAAACCAAGCAAGAGAACTTCAAGATGGTGAGAAAGTCTATATTCCATCTTTAGACGAAGAAAAAGAGTTAGATCTTCCAACTCAGATGCAAAGTGAAATCACTGAGAGTAATAATTCTAATCCTTTAAAAGTGAATATTAATAAGGCTACTCTAGCAGATCTAATGACTCTTAGAGGAATTGGTGAAGCAAAGGCAAAGAGTATTATTGAATACAGAGAAGCCAATGGAACATTTAGTTCAATTGAAGAATTGAAAAATATAACCGGAATCAAGGATGGTGTATTAGACAAGATTCGAGATTCTATTACAGTAGATTGAGGTGATCGTGTGAAAAAGAGAGTGTTAGTTGTTGATGATGAAAAGTTAATTGTAAAAGGAATCCGTTTTAGCTTAGAGCAAGATGGGATGGAAGTTGACTGCGCATATGATGGTGCGGAAGCGCTAGAGGCAGCAAAACAGAAAGAATATGACATGGTGCTATTAGATGTGATGCTTCCTAAACTTACAGGGTTTGAAGTATGTCAGCAGATTCGTGAGTTTTCCAATATGCCTATTATTATGTTAACTGCGAAAGGCGATGATATGGATAAAATCTTAGGCTTAGAATATGGAGCCGATGACTATATTACAAAGCCATTTAATATTCTGGAAGTAAAGGCAAGAATCAAGGCGATCCTTAGAAGGAATAGTAAAAAAGAAAAAGAAGAAACTTCTAAGATAATTGTATTTGATAAAATGAAAGTAGATTGTGAAAGTAGAAGAGTATATATTGATAAAAAAGAAGTGAATTTAACAGCGAAAGAATTCGATTTATTAGAGTTGTTAATTAATAATCCAAATAAAGTATATAGTCGTGATAGCCTATTGAATACAGTATGGGGATATGATTATCCAGGGGATGTGAGAACTGTGGATGTTCATATTCGTAGATTACGAGAAAAAATAGAAGCGAATCCAAGTGAACCGAGATATATACATACAAAATGGGGTGTTGGCTATTTTTTCCAAGATTAAGAATAACAAATTTTTGCGGAGTATGAGAGCACAAGTATTTGTGGTTTTCATCTTGATTGGTATGATTCCTATGTACATTTTTTCTTTGGTGCTAGTCAATACATACAAGGAAGAGTCAATTAATCAAAGGATTAGTGAACTTCAGGGACATGGAAATATTATCTACAACTTATTACAAACAACTGGTTATATGCAGGATAACACTATTCCTGAAGTGAATTCAGAAATTGCTCAGGTGGCTAATATATATGGGGGACGAATCCTCATAGTAGATAATAACCTTAGAATTATTAAGGATACTTATGCTTTAGAGGAAGGCAAAATACTCATATCTAAGGATCTGATCAAAAGTATAAAGGGCAAGGATGAACAACCAATTCAAAAGGGTAAGGAATACGTGGAGATGACAATTCCTGTGTTTCACTCCGATAACAGCAAGTTAATTGGTGTTGTTATTATGAGCTTTTCCATAAAAAACATGAATGTAATCTCTGATATGTTGCATCAAAAATCAGTGATTCTAATATTGACCATTGCAACCCTAATTATTCTATTCGCGTTCTATTACTCAGGTAAACTTGTGCAAACCTTTAAAAGAGTAACCAATTCTATTGATCGATTATCAGAAGGATATATGGATGAAGACGTTTCAATTCAAGGATTTTCAGAGATGGAGAGTATTTCGGAATCATTTAACCAGATGATTGCTAGAATGAAACAATTAGAAGAATCTAGGCAAGAATTTGTATCCAATGTATCACATGAATTGAAGACTCCAATTACGTCAATGAAGGTACTTGCAGATTCTCTATTATCCCAAGAAGATGCACCTGCCGAATTATATCGTGAATTCTTAGTAGATATTGCAGATGAGATTGAAAGAGAAGATAAAATAATTAATGATCTATTGTCTCTGGTAAAACTTGACAAGAAGTCAGGAGAGATGCACATATCCAGTATCAATATCAATGAATTAATAGAACAGATTCTAAAACGATTAACACCAATTGCGGCAGAACGTGACGTAGAGCTTGTATACGAGAGCTTTCGTCCAGTCATTGCAGAGATTGATGAAGTGAAATTATCTCTTGCATTTTCCAATCTTATACTAAATGCAATTAAGTACAATGTAGATGAAGGGTGGGTTAGAGTATCGTTAAATGCAGATCACAAATTCTTCTATGTTAAAGTAGCAGATTCAGGAATAGGAATACCAGAAGAAGCCCAAGGCTCTATATTTGAACGCTTTTATAGAATAGATAAAGCACGCTCAAGAGAAACGGGAGGAACAGGACTTGGACTTTCTATTACTAGAAATGCAATTCACATGCATAGAGGTGCTATAAAAGTTTATAGCAAAGAGAATGAAGGAACTACGTTTACTGTTCGTGTACCATTGAATTATATTGCTTAAGGAGCCAAATAGCATGATTAGATATATAAAGGATACAATCGGGAAAGCTATATTAGTACTTGGTATGATGGCTTATTCCATTATATTTTTCGTTGGGTGTACCAATGGGGAAGAACAAATGGGGGTAGAGTCTGATTATTGGATCTATTATGTGGATAATAATGATACACAGGTTATTCCATCACCATATTCTCCAAAGAGTATTGGTACAGAAGATTTGATTAAAGAATTCATAAAAGAATTACAAAAGGCACCAAGTAGTGTTAATTGTAAAACAACAATTCCAGAGACAATAATGATAAAAGATTTTGTACTTACAGACGAAGGACAATTAACCATTAATTTTGATGGTAACTATAAGGGCCTATCAGGGATTAGTGAAATATTACACAGGGCAGCAATCGTAAAAACCCTTAGTCAGGTTGAAGGTGTAACCTATATAGAATTCTATGTAAATGGTCAGCCTTTAATTAATTCTAATGAAAAACCAATAGGGTTTATGACAAAGGATACATTTATCGATAATACTGGTGGAAGGGTAAAACACAACCAAGAGATTACTATGACGCTATATTTCGCGAATAAAAAAGGAAACGGCCTTGTAGATACACGCATTACTAAAGTCTATGATGGAACTGTGTCCATGGAACAGATGATTATTGAGCAGTTAATTATGGGGCCTTCTGTGATACAAGGTACAACGGAAGGAACACTCTATCCTTCAGTTCCAGAGAAGACAAAATTAATTAAGGTTACTTCAAAAGATGGGGTATGTTATGTTAATTTAAGTGCAGAATTTCTTGAAAAGATACCTGATATTACCGATGAAGTTGCAATCTATTCTGTTGTGAATTCTTTGGCTGAAGTTCCTAATATTACAAAAGTTAAATTCACAATAGATGGGGAAGAGCTTAAAAAATATCGTGAAAATATTCCATTTGACGGTTTTTTTGAAAGAAATCTAGACCTAGTTGTAAAAAAAGACTAAGACTTAGTGACGGAATGATGACACGAGTAAAATGATTCTGAAAAGGAGCCGCTTTCGCTTGGTTGCTTAGCGTAATGGTACTAAGGCTCTAGAAG
>CAZAKD010000027.1:0-12721 GCA_964485435.1 uncultured Lachnospiraceae bacterium | reverse complement strand
AGTTCCGATAACACTATTACAGCCATGTGCAATATTAGCAAATGGTCCACCATGAATAATTGCTGGTGTATGTTCTAAGGTTTGAATCATATTGGGCTTTAGGGCATCTTTTAATAAAGCCGCCATAGAACCTACCGCTTTTAATTCTTTTGCTGTTACTGGTTTGCCGTCATAGGTATATGCTACTATAATTCTTCCTAGCTTTTCTTTAAGATCCGTCATATCTTCAGCTAGACAAAGAATAGCCATAATTTCCGAAGCCACTGTAATGATAAAATGATCTTCACGAGTCACTCCATCTACTTTTCTACCCAATCCAACTACAATATTACGAAGAACTCGGTCATTCATATCTACACAACGTTTCCATACAACATGATTAAGGTCTATGCCAAGTTCATTTCCTTGTTGGATATGATTATCAAGCAAAGCTGCTAAAAGATTATTCGCAGAAGTAATTGCATGAAAATCTCCAGTAAAATGTAAATTTAAATCTTCCATAGGAACAACTTGAGCATAACCTCCTCCTGCAGCTCCACCTTTAATTCCGAAACACGGTCCAAGAGAAGGCTCTCTTAAGGCAATCACAGCCTTTTTATTCAATACACCAAAGGCTTCACCGAGGCCAACGCTAGTTGTGGTTTTTCCTTCTCCAGCAGGAGTGGGATTAATTGCAGTTACAAGAATAAGCTTCCCATCAGGCCTATCCTTCACTTTGTTCCATAAGCTTGTAGAAAGTTTCGCTTTATACTTTCCATAATACTCCAAGTCATCTTCTTCAACTTGAAGCTTAGCAGCTACTTCCCCAATCAACATCATTTGTGCTTCCTGAGCTATCTGTATATCTGTCTTCAAAATGCACCCTCCATCTTATTCGTCATATATCTATTATAGCAAATTCATGATATAAAAAAAGACCTAATCTCTTATAATATTTAATCTTACTTATAAGGAAAACTGATAAGTTTAAATAAAATTATGAGCTAGGCTTATTTTTCTCCGATAATTCATCAACTATATATTGTAAATATAGCTGAACAATATTGATTGTGCTAGTTTGATATAGCATTCTTGAACCCACTACATCCTCAATCTCATTAAACAGCAATTCTCCTTGATCACCAATCATAAAATCAATCCCAACCAAACCAAAATCAAACAATTGGATAATTTTGTTTACATCTGCTCGCTGAGTATCTGTTAGTTCATAAAGCTCTACTTTACCCCCCAAAGAATAATTGGACCGATATCCTTCCTTTGCTGTTCGTAAAACACAAGCTATAATCTTTGTACCAATTACATATACCCTTAGATCTTGCTTGAATTTACTTATATAAGGCTGTATCACAATATCTTTGTCCTCAATCTTAGGAATAAGCTCTTTAATATCACTCTTCTTCTCTATAAGATAAACTTCTTTCCCACCATGACCATCCGTTGTCTTTATAATACTTGGGTAATCTATATATTTTATAACCTCATTATGAAATTCTTTCTTCCCAAAGATTGTATCTACCATAGGAATTGATAATTGTGCTATGTGCTGATAGGTTCTTGCCTTATCATTACAAACGAAAGATACTTTTGAATTATTAAAAACTGGTATGCCCATATATTCTAATTGACGAGTTAGTAAGGGGTACATCATTCGACAGATTGCAAAACTTGGGAATTTAATCTCTTTTCCTTCATATGATAAAAACCACAATCCATCCTTTATACCAATATGAATGCGCTCAGCAATGAGTAGAATCATATCAATATTCAACTGTTTTCCTTCGTCTATATAGAATTGAATATAATTTTTATTTCTCTCAGCTTCATATTCCGTATAAATAAGCCATCCCGTCATGATCTATCCCATCCTATTTTCTGAACAATATATTCCATGATATATTCAGCCACATTAATCCCAGTGCAATCATAGATATTCTTAAAATGTGCATTAGAATTCACCTCACACACCACAGATTCATCCTTTGCCCCAAACAACAAATCTACTCCCCCATAATCTAAACCCAATAGTTTACAACTCTTCACTGCTAGCTCTTCTTGTTCTTTAGTCGGTAGATAAGGCTTCATCTTGCCTCCATTACTTATGTTTGCACGAAAGTCATCTGAATTGGAATACCTATACATAGATGCAACCACCCTATCTCCTACTACCTGCAAACGAATATCTCTTCCATGACTAGACTTAATATATTCTTGAAAAAGCATTGGTTTTGTTCCAATGTTCATGACCTGTTCTAGCAGTTCCCCCTCCGAATGAACAAGATATACTTGTTGTCCAAAGGAACCAAAACATTCCTTCACTACCATAGGAAAGCCTAATAGATCTATGACTTTTCCCAAATAATCATAATTAGTATATCCAATTCCGCTAAAGGTCATAGGGGCAAGGATTGTTTTTGCCATAGGAATCCCAGCTTGAGTTAAGATCCTTTGGGTCACTGATTTATCATCACAAGCTCCAATTGCTTTAGATGAATTGAATACCATATAACCACAATCCTCTAGGTAACTTGCAAGACGTATGTCTTTATCCCAGAAGATAACTAACTTATCTTCTTTCACACAATCTTGATTAGAAAGAATAATTGGATAAGTGGCAAGAATCTCACTATTGGTTTGAATATGTAATTGGATTCCATGTTTTTTCGCTGCCTCAACAATCCAAGAATGGATCTCTTTGAATTTTGGACTCTTTAAATATTCATTAATAATAAGAATTGCTTCTCTCATCCTAGCTACCTCTTACACACATTCCTCTATAAACTGTTCAAACTCTTCTTCTGTCATGATTACTTTTCTAGGCTTCGTTCCCTCTTCAGGTCCTACAACTCCAGCCTCGTGTAATTGATCCATGATTCTTGCTGCTCTATTAAAACCAATCTTATAAACTCTTTGTAACATACCTATGGACGCTTTATCTTTTTCAATAATAAACTTACCTGCTTCCACAAAATACTCATCTCTATCATCCACTGTGGAAGCCGCTTGTACTGTTTCAGTCATTGCACTTGTTATTTTATTAGCAACCTCTTCACTATACTCAGGTTTTACATTCTTCTCTGCTAAGAATTCTACAACAGAACTCACCTCTTTATCTGAGACAAAAGCACCTTGCACACGAACTGGTTTTGGATATCCAGAAGGGAAAAACAACATATCACCTTTGCCCAACAACTTCTCAGCACCAGAACCATCAAGAATGGTTCTAGAGTCAATAGAAGACGATACAGAAAATGCAATTCTAGAAGGAACATTTGCCTTAATTAATCCCGTAATAACATTTACAGATGGTCTTTGAGTTGCAATAATTAGATGCAGTCCAGCTGCTCTAGCCATTTGAGCAAGACGACAGATGGCATCTTCTACCTCTCCTGGTGCTACCATCATCAGATCTGCAAGCTCATCTACAATAATAACAATCTGTGGCATCTTCTGATATTTTTCATCTTTATACTCTTCAACCGTCTTAATCTTCTCATTATATCCCTTAATATCTCGAACACCAATCTCAGCAAATTTATTATAGCGTTCTGTCATCTCCATAACTGCCCAATTCAGTGCAGCAGATGCCTTTTTAGGATCTGTAACAACAGGTATTAATAGATGTGGTATACCATTATACACACTTAATTCTACTACTTTAGGATCTACCATGATAAGTTTTACATCAGCAGGATCAGCTTTATATAAAATACTCATAATAATCGTGTTGATACATACAGACTTACCTGAACCGGTAGCTCCTGCTATAAGTAAATGTGGCATCTTACCAATATCAGTAACTACTGTTTGTCCACCAATATCTTTTCCTACTGCAAATGCAATATTAGAAGGATGCTCTTTAAACTCTTTGCTTTCAATTAAGCCTCTTAACATAACAGCTGAATTGGTTTTATTAGGAACCTCAATACCAACGGCTGCTTTACCAGGAATAGGAGCCTCAATACGAATATCTGATGCTGCAAGATTCAATTTAATATCATCTGCTAATCCTGTTATTTTACTTACCTTTACACCTTGTTCAGGTTGTAATTCATATCTAGTAACTGCTGGTCCACAGCTGACATTCGTAACTGTAACACTTACACCAAAGCTTTCCAATGTTGATTGAAGCTTCATTGCAGTTTCCTTTAACTCACTATCAGAGGTTCCTTTGTTCGTTGGCTTAGGTCTTGTTAATAGACTAATTGGTGGAAAGTGATACTCTTGACCTGATTTTTCCAATGATTGTTCCATTTGTTTATTCATATCATCAGTATCAGGAACTTTATTCTCAGTAGATGGTTGTTGATATTCCTCTCCCATAACTTTATTGGCCAATTCTTTAATATCATAATTGTTATCTTTATCCTTGCCAAACTTCATATCCAACTCTTGTTCATAGATAGGCTTTACCTCTTCTGCTTCCTTATGAATCTGAATCTCTGGAGATGCTACAGGCATAGGGATTGGTTCTTGTATGAATGATTCTTCAATTACTGATTCTTCTACGATAGGAGATTCTACTACTTCCTTTTTAAATGTAAATGTTTTTGCTTTTCTTCTTGGTAGATCTTCATTGGGAATATTCTCAGTAACAGGATTCATTTCTTTATATTCTTGAGAGGCTTTATGTTTTTCCTTAATTGAAGCAACTGTCTTATTCCCATGCTTTCGTAGAGAAGCAAAGAATAGTTTCTCTGTTAAGAACATAAATAGAATAATCATAAGTGCAATTAATATAATATAAGTTCCCCACATACCAAACAAAGGTACTAAAAGTCTAGCTATAGCGGCACCTATAATACCACCACTGCTTTTATTCGTTCCAGACTCTTTAAAATAAAATGTGATTATTTCACTAGTATCATCATTCGTTAGCATATGTAGAAAACCTGTTATGAGAATTGATAATCCTATCATTGATATTAACTTTCGAGTAGCTACAGAATTTCCTCTATTTGCAATATGAAATGATACTCCAAAAAACAATATGTATGGAAATAGATATGCAAATACACCAAACAAACCAAATGTAACATAATTGATTCCTTCACCAACCATTCCACTAAGGTGAAAGCTACTAAGAATAAGAAGAAGAGATGCTACTATAGTAATAATTAATATTATTTCATCATGGTATCTCTTTAACTCTTGTTGCTCTTGTTTGTTTTTTGTATTTCTTGCCTTACTTCCTGCTTTCTTTGCAGTACTTTTCCTATTATTTGTTTTCTTGGAATTACTACTTTTATATGAATTGGCAGCCATAATACGCCTCCTTGCTTACTGCTATATATATCAAATAATTTAATTCAGATGTGGATTAAACCACATCTGAATTAATAATTAAGCCTTAGAACCATTTTAATTATAACGTTTCTTAATTTGATATGCAAGTGATATCTATTCTTCGGCCTTTCCATCAGCCTTTCCAATCATCTCATTTAGACGACCTAGTGCTTCCTTAATTCCTCCTACCTCATCAATGATTCCTCTTACGACTGCTTCATCTCCAATTAGAATAGAACCAACATCTTTAGCTAGCTGTTTGGTGTCTAACATTAATTCTCTAAATTCCCCTTTGCTAATGGCTGAGTGCGTCACTACAAAGTTGGTGATTCTCTCTTGAATCTTCTCAAAGTATTCATATGTTTGTGCTACCCCAATGACAGTACCATTCATACGTACCGGATGTATAATCATCGTACCACTTGCTACAATAAAACTATAATCTGCTGAAACTGCAAGAGGTACACCAATTGAATGGCTTCCACCTAGTACCAATGATACTGTTGGCTTACTAAGGGATGCAATCATTTCAGCAATTGCTAGGCCTGCTTCCACATCTCCTCCAACAGTATTAATAATAATCAATACTCCATCTATATCACAACTATCTTCTATTGCAGCAAGTTGTGGTAGTACATGCTCATATTTTGTTGACTTATTCGTTGTAGGTAGACTTTCATGACCTTCAACTTCCCCAATAATTGATAAAAGATGAATCTTTGATTTCCTCTCTTCATTTACCAAAGTCATTTGACCGTATTCTCTTAATTTCTGGTCATCTAAATCTTCTTTTTCTTTTTCAGTCTTTTCCTTCTCTATTTTTTCTTTTTTAGTTTCATCATTTGTTATATGATCTTGCCCATTATTATCTTGTTCATTGTTATCTTGTTCATTGTTTTCTCGCTCGTTATTTTTATTCTGATTTCTTTCTAACATATTTGTATTCATAATTTTCTCCTATGCTTCATTATGTATATTATTATGCCATTGTTTCGTTTATTTTATTAATTAAATACATAAAAAAACACACTTATCATCATAAGCGTGTTTTTCTATATTATTCTATGTCTATTAAGCTTTTTTAACAGTTCTTTGAATTAGCTTTACTGTCTCAACAATAGGTATCACTGATACAGCAAGTAACATTGCTATAGCATATTCCTCAATACTGATCGGTTCAAATTCAAATACTTTTGCTAAGAATGGAACTGATATTACTAAAGTCGTTAATACAAAAGATACAATCATTGCGCCAAATAGATACATATTCTGTTTCTTCATCTTGAAGATGGAACCTCTTTGAGAACGCATATTAATAGATTGGAATATCTCTGCCATAGACATAGTTAAGAATGCCATTGTAATTCCATCCGGGCTAGGAGCTACTTCCCAAACTCCTGATTCTATATAATGTCCAATAAAATAAGCTGCAATCGTTAAAATTGAAATTAAGACACCTTGGTATCCAATATCAAATCCTACACCACCTGAGAAAATACCTTCTTTAGAAGATCTTGGTTTCCTCTCCATGAGATCATCTTCCCCTTCTTCCATACCTAGAGCTAAAGCTGGGAAAGTATCCGTTATTAAGTTAATCCATAATATATGAACAGGATGTAATATTGTAAATCCTAACACAGTTGCAAAAAAGATTGATAATACTTCACTTAAGTTAGAAGCCAATAAGAATTGAATGGATTTACGAATATTATCATAAATTCTTCTTCCTTCTTCAACAGCTGAAACTATTGTTGCAAAGTTATCATCTGCTAATACCATGTCTGCAACATTTTTAGTAACATCTGTACCAGTGATGCCCATTCCAACTCCAATATCTGCACTCTTTATAGAAGGAGCATCATTCACACCATCACCTGTCATTGCAGTAATCATTCCGTGTGCTTTCCATGCCTTTACGATACGAACTTTATGTTCAGGTTGAACTCTTGCATATACTGAATATTTACCAATGGTATCTTTTAATTCTTCTTCGCTAATATCATTAAGCATGGCTCCAGTAATGGCACTAGAAGGATCATCAATAATTCCTAATTCCATTGCGATAGCTACTGCTGTATCTTTATGGTCACCAGTTATCATTATCGGACGAATACCTGCCATTTTACATTCTTTAATCGCTTCAAGAACTTCTGGACGAACTGGATCAATCATACCTGTAAGGCCGATAAATATAAGATCATGTTCTAGATCTTTTGGCTCAGAAGATGATGGAATTTCACTATATTCTCTATAAGCAACACAAAGAACACGTAAGGCCTTATCAGCCATTCTTTTATTATCTTTCATAATCTCGTTCTTTGCAGCTTCATCTAATTCTAATATTTGTCCATCTTTTAAATATTTTGTACAAAGTTTTAGTACTTCATCCGGTGCACCTTTTGTATACTGAATTATTTGATTCCCATTTTTATGAATTGTAGACATCATCTTACGCATAGAATCAAAAGGAGCTTCTGATACTCTTGGATATTCATTTTTCAAATCTGATTTCATAAGAGAAAGTTTTGTTGCATAGTTTACTAATGCACATTCTGTTGGTTCTCCAATTGCATCCCCATTAGAATCGATCTCTGCATCACTACATAATGCCATAGCAGTAGCAAGTAATTTCTCATCTGAACCATAGTAATCTACAACAGTCATCTTATTCTGAGTAAGTGTTCCTGTTTTATCAGAACAGATAATTTGAGCACATCCAAGTGTTTCTACTGCAGTTAATTTACGTATTACAGCATTTTTCTTTGACATCTTAGTAACACCTATGGATAATACTATAGTTACTACAGCCGCCAATCCTTCTGGTATTGCAGCAACTGCTAAACTAACCGCAATCATAAATGTATCTAACATAACTTCACCACTGAAGTCACCAATCTTAATTAAACGAAATGCGAATATAAATATACATATTCCGATTACTAAGATACTTAAAACTTTACTAAGACTAGCAAGCTTAATCTGTAATGGAGTTGCATTTTCTTTTGCTTGTGAGATTGCATTGGCAATTTTACCCATCTCGGTATCCATACCAGTATCAACAACCACAGCTTTACCTCTACCATACACAACTACACTACCCATATATACCATATTGCGACGATCACCAAGGGATATATCATTCTCTAATCCTACAGATAATGTATCAATTCCTTTCGTAACAGGAACAGATTCTCCTGTTAAAGCTGCTTCCTCAATCTTCATACTAGCACATTCTATTATTCTTGCATCTGCTGGAACAGCATCTCCAGCCTCTAATAGAATGACGTCACCAACTACAAGGTCTTCACTTTTTACATGAATTAAATTACCATCACGCATTACTTTAGACATAGATGCAGCCATCTCATTAAGTGCCTCGATTGCTTTTTCAGCCTTACTTTCTTGAAATACGCCTAGAACTGCATTAATAATAACTACGATTAGAATAATAAACACATCTGCAAAGGATTCTTTTGCATACGCGGCTGTTAATCCTGATATTGCAGCTGCTGCAATCAGAATAATAATCATAGGATCAATTAATTGCTTCATAAATCTTTCTAATAAACTAATCTTCTTACCTTCGTCTAGTTTGTTCTTACCGTTTTCTTCAAGACGTTTTATCGCTTCTTTTTCAGATAATCCTTGGACGTTACTTTTTGTGACCTTTATAACTTCCTCGATATCTTTTAAATAGTATTGCACTATACTTATTCCTCCTTATATTATGTTTTTCGAATAATAAATTTTACCACGAATTGCATAAAATAAAAACCATCTTAAAACATTTCTAATGTTATTCTAATATTTGCTTTATTTACCTTGCCCTCTGTGTTGTACTTCCTAGTCCACCATTTCTTTCCTCTTCTACATCATCATCATAAGTTATACCATATTCCATGAAGATACCCTGCATAAAGCCTGTCCCCTTTTCAACTGTAACAATCTTATCTTCATTAGAATCATTGGTTATCTTTGAGAAAATATGACCTTCATTATCTGAATTGTAGTAGTCACTATCTATAATACCAACTGTATTGTTTAATTGAAGACGATATTTAAAACCAAGGCCACTTCTAGGGTAACATTGTAAAACCCAATTTTCCTCTATTTTCGCTCTGATTCCTGTTGGTATTTTAATAGTTTGCCCAGGTGCTAAAGTAAATGTAAACGGACTATAGAAATCATAACCTGCGGAACCTTTTGTTGCCCTTTTGGGTAGTAATATTTGGTTGTATATTTCCAGTGCTTTTTCTCTCGAATCGTCAGGAAATGTATCCATCCAATCTCCTACAAATTGTTCCTCACTTACTTTATAGAATCCTGCAATTGCCTTCATAATATTCTCCTTTTTCATAACTTGTTCTTTTTATCACTATTCATATAGAACGATGTCACCTGTAAGGTATGTTTTTTGTACATCAATAACCTTTTGATTGGAGCTTCCCTTCCAATGTAGTTTGGGTTCCATAAGTTCTATTATAAATGGTCCATCAACAACTACATCAATATCCTTTATAAATGAAATATTCTTAATCTCTTCCCATACATATCCAGTATATAGCCATATTGTCTTAGTAGGAAACTTCTTTTTTATCTCTTGAATTAGCTCTCCTATTGCTTCTCTATGAATAGGATGAAGTGGATCACCGCCACTTAATGTAAGTCCAGAGGTATAGTCCTTCTTTAATTCTTCAAATATTTCGTTTCTTCCAGCTTCATCAAAAGGAATACCACCACACACGTCCCAGGTAATTGTATTGTGGCAGCCTTCGCAAGCATGATCACAACCTGCAACCCAAAGAACTACTCTAAGCCCTGTTCCATTTAGCATGTTATCCTTTGTTATATTATGATATCTCATGACCTATCTCCTCTAATATATTTTACATGCTTTTTCTTTCAGCAATCTCTGCCATCTTAGCATCATTTAAACGCGTATCTCCTTTAACACGGGAATAAGATAGATATCCGTTCATGCGATCAATCTTTGTCAAATTAGTACTTCCACACTTGGGACACACATCCATCTCTAACTCTTGGTGACCACAATCATCACAATAAGCAAGAGATAGGTTGATACCTTCATATAATCCCATATCCATAGCTCTTCTAACCAATGTCTTAATCGCCTCTTTATTATAATCGATTGGATATTTAACATATTGTATCTTTCCACCATTACATAGCTCCCAGAATCGAAACTCTAAATCTTGTTTTTGAATAGGAGTTATCTCTTCTGTAACATGGCAATGAAAACCATTGCTCACATATTCTTTATCTGATACATTTTCAATGATTCCGTATTTTCTACGAAATTGAGTTACTTGAAGTCCACATAGGTTCTCCGCTGGAGTAGCATATATTGCATATAGATTATTATCTTTTTTACGATATTCATCTACCTTATCATTAATATGCTGTAAGGTTTCAATTGCAAATGTACCATCTTGAACTAAAGATTGTTGATTATGCAAATGTTGTAGTTCGTTTAGAGCTGTGATTCCAAATGAAGCTGTTGCTGTCTTTAGAATTGGTTTAATCTTATCATGTATTCCAAGATTCCCACCATAGAAACCACCTTCACAATAAGCCAAGGGATTGGTAGAAGCACGCATCTCTCCAAGGTATGCATAAGTCCTAATATGCAATCTGCGAATTAGTTCTAGATAATAGTCCAACACTTCAAAAAAGTCTTTGCTCTCTTGCCGAGCCTTCGCATAGATCATAGGAAGATGAAGGCTTACAACTCCTATATTAAACCTACCTACAAACACCGGCGAATCATTTTCATCTGCTGGTGTCATTCCACCTTCTCTATACCAAGGAGAAAGAAATGCTCTACAACCCATAGGACTAATGATTTCACCATATTTTTTATACATACTTGAAATATATCCTTGACCTGTTAAACTAAGCCAATCAGGATACATGGTTTTACTTGAACAATGAATTCCTGCTTCAAAAACATCTTCTAATGGTTTTCCTTGGCCATGTAGGTTCTTATCAAATAAGAATACAATTTTAGGAAACAAAACAGGTTTCTTACATCCCTTTTTACCTTGACCTTCTCTTCGAACATCTAACATAATAATAGATGCCAACTTAGCAAATTCACCTGTACCTGTTCCAGTTGTTACTGTGATAAATGGATAATCTCCTCGACTTGAAGCCACCGTATTAAACTTGTATTCCCAACCTTGGAATCCTTGCCTAAAATCAGTCTTAATATCTTCCATTGTAATTTCGTGTGCTTTTTGATCATCTAATCCAATATTTTTGTATTTTTCATAAAGCTTGTCATAAGACTTCTTAGCATATGGCTCCAATAATAGGTCTACACTAGGAACTGTAAATCCACCATATTGCTGGCTAGCTGCACTTAATACAATATCACCAATTACATCAAAAGCTACATCAAGGGTTTTAGGCTCATTGTACCAAAGATTTCCCATCTCAAAACCGCCTTTTAACACCTTCTCTACATCAAAGAGGCAGCAGTTCATTGTATCTCTCCTAGCAGACATATCATGAATATATATGTATCCATCTCTAGCAGCCTGAAGTTCTTCCGTAGTTAAGAAAAACTTTTGATAAAGCTCCTTATTTAATTGATTGAAAATAAGACTACGTTTTGTAGATACCAATGCACTATCAGTATTACTATTCTCCTTATCTCCAATATACATGATCGATTGACTCTTCTTGTACACCTCATCTAACATACTAACAAAATCTTGTTTGTAATTACGATAATCTCTATAACTTTTTGCAACAATAGGTTTTACCTGTTCCAATGCACTTTCAACCACATTATGCATCTCTTTAATATGTACCTCAGGCTTATTCATTGCCTTTACTGTATTTTCAACATACTCACAGATATAATCAATCTCTTCCTCTGTAAATACAATTAAAGCCCTGTTCGCTGATTTATTTATAGCATTAATTACTTTTTCTACATTAAACTCTTCTAAAGTGTTATCTTTTTTTACTACTCTAATCATTGTCATTCCTCTTTCTGTGCATAATACTGTGTCTATCATCAAATTTTATCTACTGATTATTGTACTAAAATCAAACTAGGAAGTCAACATATTGTGCCCATAATTATTACCAAGCACAAGTTGTAGTGTTTTCGTCAAAAATGATATCAATCTTCAGTTCAAAGATTGATATCATTTCACCAATTATTAACCATTAACTATTCGCACAACCCCGCAGTAAACAGGAAGGATGTCATGAGTAAACGCTACTGAAAAAGGAGTTTTTGCACTCGTCGGCACTTAGGCTCTGTACTTTAGAGCCTTATGTACCGTTACGAAGTGCAACTAAGCGAAAGCGCCTCCTTTTCAGAAGCATTTACTCGTGTCATCATTCCGTCACTAAGTTATATAAAGCTAAAGGCAAGGCCCATTTTAACTCGCAGTAAACAGGA
>CAZAKD010000026.1:9404-13094 GCA_964485435.1 uncultured Lachnospiraceae bacterium | reverse complement strand
AATCAGATAATAATATAGAGGATTTTATAGAGCTCCTCTTACTTATACAGATAAATTGAATATCATAACACAAAGAGTCTACCAGCAGTATAAGGGTAATGGAACAATAGATGGAATTCGTGATATGAAGATTGATGGTGTAAGTGCTGGGGTATCGGGGATTCCTGAGGGATTAGACTTAGGAGATATGAAAGCCCACTCAACTGTTCCTAGATCGTACAATAGTATATGGATATTCTTTGAAGGAAAGTCAATACATTTGTCCTTTTTAGGATTTCAGAGTAACAAAGAACTAATTAGAGTGTGTAAGAATATATATCGCTACAATTGCCAGGGGCAGTTATCGGAAGCCTCTGGATATATGGTTAGTGAGATGATGGATGGTTCTAGAGTGGCAGTTGCAAGACCACCCTTTGCTGAAAGCTGGGTACTATTTGTTCGTAAGTTTGACAGCCTTCTTCAGTCTAATATTGAAGAAATTATTACAGATAAGAATAAACATCTACCAATAAAATTAATTCAATGGTTAATTAAAGGATGTCAAGTAATCGGTATTACTGGAGAGCAAGGTTCAGGGAAGACAACACTACTTATATCTATGATAGGCTTTATTAATCCTTCCTACAATCTTAGAGTTCATGAATTGTCATATGAACTACATCTTCGTAAGATTTATCCCAATAGAAATATTGTCTCCTTTCGAGAAACAGGTTCAACCAGTGGACAAGAAGGTTTGGATTTCCAAAAGAAGACGGATGGTGTAGTAAGCATTCTAGGGGAGGTAGCATCAGCTCCGGTATCCAATTGGTTAGTACAGATGTCAATGGTTGCTTCTTTATTTACTATATTTACTCACCACGGAAAAACAACCAATCATTTGGTGGATTCCCTTCGTAATGCTTTGTTGTTAGAAGGTGGTTTTCATAATGAAAAAGCAGCTACAAGGCAAGTGCTCAATACTGTAAATTTTGATATTCATATGAAAAAGACAGAAGATGGACATCGCTTTATAGAGCGAATAACTGAAATTGTTCCAGAGGAGTCTAAACTAATTCTAAATACTTATTCTAAGAATAGTACTGATGATACATTATATCATACACGAGATATTCTTAGGTATGGGGATGACGGTTATATATTGAATCAGCCTCTGAGTAATAAAATGATTAAAAGAATAGAATCCTGCCTTACAGATGAGGATAGAATTGCTTTTTGCAAAGATGTGAAAGAGTGGGGGTGGGAGGTGGGTTGACTAGAATAATTAATAGTTGTTTATATAAGGTATATTGTTTCTTGCATAGATCTATTTTATTTAAGAATGAAATAGATAGAATACAGCATTATTATGAGATTATAAGCCCCAGTGATTATTATGATGTAGGAATAGGTACAGTGAAATTGTTTTTAAAGTCTATGATCGTCTCATGTATCATAATAATTTCAGCTTTTATTATGATGAGTCCTAACCTTTATTCCTATGGGATGGTACTAGTATTGGTATCACTTATAAAACACCAAGTGATTATAGATGGTATAGAAAGAGAAGAATATAGATTATTAAAACAATTAGAGATATTTATGGGAGAGGTAAGACACCATTATACCTTTCAAGGAATGGTAGAGGAGGCGCTAGATGCTTCATTAGAAGAGGCAGATTATGAGATATCTATACATATAAAGCTAATATGTGAAATGTTACAATCAGGGGAGGATTGTGATTTCATAAATTATAAGGAGCTAGCACCACATAAATTATTTATTACATTCTTGGCGCTGTGCCAAACAACTATGGTCTATGGAGATACTGTAAAGGATGGCAAGTCATTATTTCTAAAGAATTTAGCATCCATAAAGAGAGAAATTAATACAGAGATTCTAAAAAGGGATAAGATACGTCACACCTTTTCTGGACTGCTTTTTATTACTATTCTTCCAGCGTTTTTCCTTGAGAAGATTGAACATTGGGGAATAAGCAATCTTCCAAGTTTATCTTCATATTATAAGGGTGGTTATGGTATTACAGTGACTATTCTCATTTTTTTGCTGACATTTTTTGCATATAGACTGGTTATTCTTCTAAGGGCTACAACCACTATAAGACCTAGTCAATATAGATTACTTGAAAGACTTGCTCAGGTAAGATTCATTAAGAAGATGATATCTACTTGGTATAATGATAATCCAATCAAGGGTAATAAAATAAATGAATTACTTAAGAAAGTAGGCAATGGGATGACCTTACCACAATATTTAGTTCAGGTTGGACTTATTTATATAGCTTCATTTCTTGTACTTCAAATTATAATATGCAATGTAATTATTCAGTCTAGATGGAATGTAATGAATGATGGAAGTGGATTATATGCTACATCTTTCATTGAAAATAAAGATAAGATAGAGAGATATGATCTAGTGATGAAAGATAGTGCCAGCAAATACAAAACTTATCCAATCACTAACAGATGGTGGGAGAAAATTATATATAAAAGTGACGGTATGAAAGAATTAGAACAGGTCATAAAAGAAGAGGTGATGGATAGCAATCCTGATATTCATATTGGAACAATTGATGCCTTAGTGGATGAAATAGTATATAGAGTTGTAGATTATCAGCAATATTATTACAGATGGTACTACTTATTATTTAGTTGTTTGATATCCATTGCATTAGGGCATATGCCTAAAATAATGTTACACGTTAAGAATATTCTAAGGAATTCAGCCATGGAAGATGAGGTGCTTTCTTTCTATTCTATTATAACTATGCTTATGTATATACCGAGAATGCATGTATCCATATTATTGGACTGGCTTGAGATATTTAGTCAGGTTTTTCAAGAGTCTCTAACGGAGTGTATAGACAATTATACATATGATGAAGAAGTTGCGTTCAATCAATTAAAAGAAAAAGAACCTTATTTACCGTTTGTAAGATTGATTCAGAACCTTGAAGCTTGTGACAAGGTAGGTGTAGAAAGAGCATTTGATGAATTATCAGGTCAAAGAGAATTCTATATTGAAAAAAGGAAGCAAGATAATGAGATACAGATTAGTAATAAGGGAGTCATTGGCAAGGTTGTTGCCTATATGCCATTCATATCCACTATTGGTCTGTACCTAATAATACCTTTTGTACTAGAAAGCATTAGGATGTTTATGAATTATGTTACTCAGATTAATACGTATTAGTAATAGATCTATAGGAGGATAATAAGTATGGAAAATAGTCTCAAAGGATTAATATTGGCAGCAGGTACAATAATAACATGCATCGTAATAGGATTGGGATTCTATATAGCAAGGGAAGCTAGAGATACGGCAGCAGGAGGAGCTGGACAGATTAGTAAGTTGAACGCAGAGTTTAACGAAAGTGATAAAGTTATGTATGACGGGTTGGAGGTATCAGGAAGTGAAGTGATTAATGTAGTTAATAAATTCAAAAACAATAATATAGGAATAAAGGTATCTACAATGAAGGGAACTACTTATTATATCCATGTACTTAATGAAAATGATACCTCACTAGGAGGTGTAAGCAGTGCTTCAATAAAGGATGCACAGAAATCAGCAAATAATACCTTCATTAATCCCAATGCTCAATTTGTTGGGGAGATTTATCGAGATATTAATCAAGCAATCATTGGAATTTCATTCCGTCAAACGAGTTGAGAGTGCGTTATGGAAGATATA